>JAAXOC010000110.1 GCA_014237145.1 ANME-2 cluster archaeon | reverse complement strand
GTGAAATGCAGTTGAATGCCAAAAATCAAAATTTGTGTGAAATATTATATACAAATGTGAGAATTTGTGGATTCATGGGGGTTTTGGGACAGCCTGTAGGACACGGATTAAGTGTACAGAATTGATACCGAAATGAATTCGACATGTTTTAAGATGTCATTTATCATTCAATGCAAGCTGTTTTTGACAAAATGTCTCTGTCATGAAAAATATGGATTGTTGACAACGTTGTTCGAATCAATTTTTCAGCTTGACGGGAATGCTTTTGTTGACAGCGAAAAGATGGTTATTGAACTGATGATGAATTCAAAAAAAAAACGGAGTTGATGAGAAAACTTAATAAAGGTCTTTGTATTATATATGTTGAATGTCCATGATATGGTTGGGTAAGCTGTCGGTTTAAGGTGTAAATGGGTTGAGTGGTAAAGTTTAAGTTGGCAGAGATTTTTAAAACACCCGAAACTCATGTATAACCAATATTTTACAGCAGACACTTCAACAAAGCTATCGATAATACTCGCTGCACAAGAGCATATACTTGGCCTTGAAGATGGTAAAAAACGATATATTGATGAAGTAACTGCTCTTTCACAGGCCTTCTCAATAGCTATTCCGCACGAAAATGCAATGGACGTGAAAGATGAAGTATCATTTTTCCAGGCGGTTAAAGCGAGATTGGTAAAGTTTGACAGTACCGGCACAGGTAAAACTGACGAGGAACTGGAAACAACGATCAGGCAAGTAATTGATAAGGCTCTTGTATTGGATCAAGTGATAGATATTTTCGATGCAGCGGGTATCAAAAAACCAGATATATCTATACTTTCGGAAGATTTTCTTTTAGAAGTCCAGGGTATGGAACACAAAAATATCGCTCTTGAAGTTTTAAAGAAGTTACTCAATGATGAGATAAAAGCAAGGGTCAAAAAGAATCTGGTGGAAGGTAGAACATTGATGGAAATGCTTGAGGATTCAATCAAGAGATATCACAATAAGGTGATAACTGCAGCAGAAGTAATTGAAGAATTAATTGAACTCAGCAAAGAAATTAAAAGAATAGATAAAGAACCAAAAGAAATGGGTTTATCAGAATATGAATATGCTTTCTATACAGCAATAGCTGATAATGAAAGTGCCAGGGAATTGATGCAAAAAGATACACTTCGGGAATTAGCAGTTGTTCTATTTGAGAAAGTCAAACAGAATGCGTCAATAGACTGGACAATAAAAGAAAACGTCAGGGCAAAATTAAGAGTAATTGTAAAACGGACATTGAGACAATATGGTTACCCTCCTGATATGCAGGCACTTGCGACAGAAACAGTGCTTAAACAGGCAGAACTGATTGCAGATGAAATGACAAAAGGGCAATGATAAGATAACGACAGGCACTTTTTAACGGTCCCCCTCTCACTGCGCCCCCTGTCAAATCCCTCCACCAGCTCCATTTTGAAATCCCAGGTATCCTGATTACAGTTGGGCTCTGGCTGCCCTGTATTGAAGTGACATTGTATCCCATTTTCGTGATATTGGCAAGTCCGGTGGGACTCTGACAGCTTGGTCTTGGGATCTGGTTGACCATTAAGGGTACTAAGTGAGAAAAGCACCAAGCGCCTGCCAGCCCCCTCACAACATGGGCGGTCGGAGCTGATCGGGAGGGGATGCGGGAAGGGTAAAGGCAAACAGTGTAGCCAATCCCCAATACAGTTTACGATCTAGGATGGTTGTAATTAGACTGGCAGCGGCTTTTCTCGCTAGTTCTTCACTTCATCCATTATTGTTACAAATATTGGCTTCAAAATTGAGATTACACGGAATTAAATACCAAACGTGACTATTTATCGAAAGATTTAAATATCAAATGACGCGTATATGGAAATGAAAATAAGAATTGTAAGTTCAAGAAATGAATTAGAAACATTAGAAGAAAATGAAAAATTAATCCATCTGGCTTCCAGACTGTCTAATAAAGATTTTTTTAAGTTAGTTCAGGGTTGCAAACAATTACAGGGGACTTACCTATGACATATTATTCCAATATCACGAATGGTGGTGAAAAATTGAATTCGGATAATTATATCCCCTGACTTTAGGGTGCAACTATTGTGCTAAACTATTCTAAAAATGACCGAAACAAAACAACCTTGGAGAAATACTTATGAAAGCTATTGTATGCACAAAATACGGACCACCGGATGTTCTTCAGCTCAAAGAGGTGGAAAAACCTACTCCCAAGGACAATGAAATACTGGTAAAAGTACACGCGACAACCGTTTCAGCAGGGGACGTGAGAATGCGAAGTTTCACAGTCCCTTTCTGGGAATGGCTCCCCGCGCGAATATATTTAGGTCTTAGAAAACCAAAGAGAGCTATACTAGGGATGCAGCTAGCCGGGGAAATTGAAGCAGTAGGTAAAGATGTAAAGCTGTTCAAGAAAGGTGACCAAGTTTTTGCATCTTGCGGTTTGGATTTTGGCGCTCATGCCGAATACAAATGTCTGCCTGAAGAAGGGGTGGTGGCAATAAAACCGGCCAACATGACCTATGAGGAAGCTGCCGCCGTTCCTACCGGGGGAATTGGGGCATTGCAGGTTCTTAGAAAAGGAAATATCCAGAGCGGACAAAAAGTTTTAATCTATGGAGCTTCTGGGAGTGTAGGTACTTTTGCGGTGCAGCTTGCCAAGCACTTTGGGGCAGAAATTACCGGGGTATGCAGTACCACCAATTTAGAGTTCGTGAAATCTCTGGGAGCCGATAACGTAATTGATTACACCAAAGAGGATTTTACCCAAAGCGGAGAGCTTTATGGTTGCATCTTTGATGCCGTTGGAAAACTCTCGAAATCAAAGTGCAAGAAAGCACTAATTCCGAACGGGACATTCGTGTCAATTCATAAGGTGACATATAAGGAAAGTGCCGAAGATTTAATTTTCCTCAAAGAGCTTATTGAGGCGGGAAAGATAAAACCGGTCATAGATAGACGCTATCCTTTGGAACGAATTGCCGAGGCTCACAGGTATGTTGAAAAAGGACACAAAAAGGGAAATGTAGTCATAACTTTGAAACATAATAATAAAATCCAACGAATTGAAGAAATCATTACGAAAGTGATTAAAAGAGACACCAAAAAAGTATTTCTAAAAAAAGGCCCTTGCTCTAGCGCATTCTTTTATATATTAAACCGTGAATTCGGTTATCTAAAAGAAACTGAGGAGCGTGCCGCGGATCCATTATGTGGTGGAATATTGCAACAAGGATATCAATGCGGAATGCTTTGGGGATCTGCATTGGCTGTGGGGGCGGAATCCTTTCGTAGGCACGATAATCACGATCAAGCCATCGGTATAGCCATAACGGCAACGGGGCACCTTATGGAATCATTTTCAAAAAGGGCTAAAAGCGTCAATTGTAGGGATATAACTGGTTGTGATTTTTCAAGCAAAATCAGTATGGCGAAATACTTTCTCTTTGGTAAAGTCATATCCTGCCTTAAACTCGCGGAAAAATGGGCTCCGGAAGCGATCCAATCAGCAACTGAAGGATTATCCTACGAACAAACGGATTTAACTCAACTGCCAATAAGTTGCGCTTCTGAAGTCGCTAAAAAAATGGGAGTTAGTGATGAAGAAATGGTTATGGTTGCCGGATTTGCTGGAGGTCTTGGTTTGAGCGGCAATGCTTGTGGCGCACTGAGCGCCGCTATATGGATAGACACACTTGACTGGTGTAGAAAACATCCTGGAAAATCTTCAAATCCTAATCCAAACGCGACAAATACATTAAAAGCATTCTATGAAGTGACCGATTCTGAAATTCTATGTCATAAAATATGTGGACAGTGTTTTAAGACAATAGACGATCATATTGAATTTATAAAAAACAGTGGCTGCAATAAACTGATTAATGTACTCGCGGACACGAATTCTCTTCAATAGACTATTGTTCTCTGATCAGGTTACTGAAATAATAAAATAAATTAGGAGGAGTACTTATGAAAGCGATTGTATATACAAAATACGGATCACCCGATGTTCTTCAGCTCAAAGAGGTAGAAAAACCTACTCCCAAGGATAATGAAATACTGATAAGTGTATATGCGACGCCAGTAAATTACGGGGATATTACAGCTCGAAATTTTAGCAATATCTCTCCCAGCGAGTTCAATATGCCTATGCTCCTCTGGCTCCCCGCACGAATGTCATTTGGTCTCAGAAAACCAAAAAACCCTATACTGGGGAGCGAGTTAGCCGGGGAAATTGAAGCGATAGGCAAAGGTGTAAAAAAATTTCGGAGAGGAGACCAAGTTTTTGCATATCGTGGTATGAGCATGGGTGCCAATGCCGAGTATCTATGTATGCCTGAAGATGGGATGGTGGGGATCAAACCGGCCAATATGACCTATGAGGAAGCCGCTTGCGTTCCTTACGGGGGAATAATGGCGTTAAGCCTCCTTAGAAAAGTAAATATTCAGAGCGGACAAAAGGTCCTTATCAATGGAGCTTCCGGAGGGATAGGGTCACTCGCAGTGCAGCTTGCCAAGTATTATGGAGCAGAAGTTACCGGGGTATGCAGTACCCCGAGATTAGAATTGGTGAAATCTCTGGGAGCTGATAAAGTAATCGATTATACCAAGGAGGATTTTACCAAGAACGGTGAGAAATATAATCTAATTTTTGACATATTAGGCAGGAGTTCATTCTCACGTTGTAAAGGCTCGCTAACGCAGAACGGACGTTATCTTTTAGCCAGCTTTAAGATGAGAAAACTTATTCAAATGTTAGGGACTTCGATTATAGGCAGCAAGAAAGTAATATGTGCGTTGGCAAGCGAAAAGTCTGAAGATCTAATTTTCCTCAAAGAGCTTGTTGAGGCGGGGAAGATAATATCGGTCATAGATCGATGCTATCCGCTGGAACAGACTGCTGAGGCTCACAGGTATGTCGAAAAAGGACACAAAAAGGGAAATGTAGTCATAACTTTGGAACATAATAAAAAGAAATGGTGAAAAAAATGAATTCAAACAAAAAGACCGCTCAACAAGACACCAAAAAAGTATTTCGAAAATTAGGTACTTGCTCTCGCACATTCTTTTATATATTAAACCGCGAATTCGGTTATCCACTAGAAACTGAGGAGCGTGCTGCGGACCCATTAGCGGGTGGATTAATGAAAGAAGGATATCAATGCGGAATGCTTTGGGGGGTCTGCATTGGCTGTAGGAGCGGAATCCTTTCGTAGGAGCAATGACCGCGGTCAAGCCATCGGTATTGCCATAACGGCAACGTGGCACCTTATGGAATCATTTTCAAATAGGGCAAAAAGCGTCAACTGTTCGGACATAACTGGTTGTGATTTTTCAAGCAAATTTAGTCTGGTGAAATACTTTTTATCTGGTAGATTTATATCCTGCTTTAAACTTGCGGAAAAATGAGACCGTTACATTAAATGTTAGTATTATCAAACTAACCGCAGATGAACGCGGATACGCTGCCTGAAAATCTGTGTTCATCTGTGTTTATCTGTGGTTTAATTAGATTCACCAACACAAATTGTAACGGTCTCGGAAAAAGGACTCCGGAAGCGATCCAATCAGCAACTGAAGGATTATCCAACGAACAAACTGATCTACCTCAACTGCCTATAAGTTGCGCTTCTGAAGTCGCCAAAAAAATGGGAGCTAGTGATGAAGAAATGGTTATGGTTGCCGGATTTGCCGGAGGTCTTGGTTTGAGCGGTAATGCTTGTGGCGCGCTGAGTGCTACGATATGGATGAACACTCTCGCTTGGTGTAGAAAACATCCTGAGAAATCCGCAAATCTTAATCCAAACGCGACAAACACATTAAAAGCATTCTATGGTGCGACCGATTCTGAAATTCTATGTCATAAAATATGTGGACAGTGTTTTAAGACAATAGACGATCATACGGAATTTATAAAAAACGGTGGCTGCGATAAACTGATTAATGTACTCGCGCGATTATAATTATTATTAATCAAAAAGGAAGGATACCCCAGTGAAAGCGATTGTATACACAAAATACGGACCACCGGATGTTCTTCAGCTCAAAGAGGCGGTCCAGTAATTCAAAATCCAACGGAAAAGGAGACGAATTGGAGATTTAAATTGTGCAGTCCAAATTCATGTGCGCATTTTTACAAAAGTGACGGTTCAATTATTTTATATAGACATTCTTTCGATGACCTACATTAAGAATAAGCATTCGAAGCATGTCATTCTGTATATTAAAAATGAAACGATAATCACCAATGCGTAGTCGAAAATAAGGATCTCCTACCATTTTTGTTACGTCAGAATGATATGGATTTTCGCTAAGTTCTGAAACTTTTTTGAAAATTCGTTTTGCAACGGTTTTATCTAATTTTTTAAGTTTCTTTGCTGCTGATTCTGACCATATTATTTGAAATATCATCAGAATCCCATTTCTTCAGCAAGCTTTTCATGTGTAATGTATTTGCCGCTCTTGATCTCATTTATTGCGGATTCAATCTCTTTTTTTGTTTCATCATTGAGTTCGTGAACGTCCTCAATGAGTCGCTCTAAAACATCGTTATAAGTCTCTCTTTCAAAGAGTTTC
The DNA here is from genome assembly GCA_014237145.1 of ANME-2 cluster archaeon. Classification (NCBI taxonomy): domain Archaea; kingdom Methanobacteriati; phylum Methanobacteriota; class Methanomicrobia; order Methanosarcinales; species ANME-2 cluster archaeon. The sequence goes on along the minus strand of JAAXOC010000110.1, from coordinate 83,842 downwards.
ATTTGCGTTAATGTCGATTTGGTATCTTCTTTTATTTGGATTGTTGTAACCATGATTGTATTTTTTTCTTCCAATATATTTATAAATTACTATAGTCCTCTATAAGATAGTATAGCAGATTTTTCTTATAAGCTTTGTAGCACCGGAATTGAACACTGTATAGTCCTGAAAAGAGTTCAATGCGAAATAATTACGGGACTATACAAGCTTGCAATAAATAATGGAATGGGATATCTCCAGATGATAATCTGTAAAAAAATAGCCTCTCCACACATTAAACAATACATTTAAAACACATTAAAACTATTAGTCATCAGTAGAAAATCGCATGACGATACCAACTAAAAAGGATGGTGACAATATATGGTAATAGGTGTGATAATGGTCAATGTTGTACCAGGCCAGGAGAAGGCTGCATACAACCAACTTATGAATGTCAATGGCATCAAGGAAATATACCACGTGTTCGGTGAATATGATTTTATAGTCATCAGCGAAGTAGAAGGCTTGAGTACATTGAACAAACTGGTAGATACAATACGTGAGAGCGAGAACGTCACCGCCACCCAGACAGTCGTAGGCGCAGAACTTTGATGCATATCGTTTTTCAGTAAAATATAATAAATAAATAATTTAATATTTAATAACTGCCATACTGTAGGTCATTTAAAGATGGATGTCAATTTTTCATTTACAGAGGGGATGAATTAGTGGCAGTACCAATAGCTGAAGAGCTTGCAAAAAAACAACGTGCCATAAGTATCGCAGAATTTTTTGAAAAGAACAGGCAGATACTGGGTTTTGATTCCGCACCCCGCAGCCTGCTAACCGCAGTCAAGGAAGGTGTGGACAATTCCCTTGACGCATGCGAAGAAGCAGGGATACTGCCTGACATCATGGTCAGCATAGAAGATGCTGGCGGCGATAATGTTGCAATTATAATAGAGGACAATGGTCCTGGCATAGTCAAGGAGCAAATACCCAGTACATTTGCCAAGCTCCTGTACGGCTCCCGCTTCCATGCCATCAAGCAGAGCAGGGGACAGCAGGGTATAGGCATATCAGCCGCAGTCCTGTACAGCCAGCTCACCACAGGTAAGCCCACACGCATCATATCCAAGATAGACCGGGACAAACCTGCCCATTATTATGAACTTGTCATAAATACCAGCACCAACGAGCCAGAGATACTTGAGGATAAAGTTGTGGACTGGGACAGACCCAGAGGCACCCGTGTTGAGATGGAGATGAAAGCTTCATACGTCAAGGGACGACGGCAGAGCGTGCTGGAATATTTAAAAAGTACAGCCATCGTCAACACCCATGCCAGGCTTACCCTGGTGGAACCGGACGGCAATACGATCATATTCGAGCGTGCAGTGGACACCCTGCCCGAACCGGCAAAGGAGATCCTGCCCCACCCAGAGGGAATCGAACTGGGCACGCTTATCAAGATGCTGCGCTACACCGACAGGCAGAAACTCGCCCCATTTTTAAGATACAGCTTTTCCCGGATCGGCCTCCTGACCGCAGAGGAAATATGCAAAGCTGCCCATCTTGACCCTGAAACCGATCCCCGGTCCATTGAACTGGAAGATGCAAAAAAACTCCTGGATGCCTTTACGAAAGTCAAGATCATGGCACCACCCACTGACTGTCTGTCCCCCATCACCGAGTCACTCATCTACAAGGGGCTTGAAAAAGAGTTCAGCGTGGATTTTATAGCTACTGTCAGCCGGTCAGCGTCGGTGCACACAGGCCATCCCTTCCTGGTAGAGGCAGGCATTTCCTATGGCGGCAGCCTTGGGAAAGAGGACAGGGTACACATATTAAGATTTGCCAACCGGGTGCCTCTGCTCTACCAGCAGGGCGGCTGTGCCATCACCCATGCAGTCGAGAACATCAGGTGGAAGAACTACTCCCTGAACCAGCCCGGCGGCGGTCTTCCCACAGGTCCTGCCGTGTTCGTAGTGCATGTCGCCTCCACTCATATACCATTCACTTCAGAGAGCAAGGATGCTGTGGCAGACGTCCCAGAGATCATGAACGAGGTCGAACTGGCACTAAAGGACGTGGCCCGCAAGCTCAAGACCTTCCTGTCAAAACAGCAGCATCTGTCCAAGCGCAGGGAAAAAGAAGAGATCATAAAGAAAATACTGCCCAGAATAGCTGACAAGGTATCCACAATACTAGACAGGCCAACCCCTGATATTACCCCGGTAGTGGCAAAGGTCATGGGCAACCTGCTGGTGTATCGCAGTATCTCACACAACGGGGACGGGGTGCAGGTGAATATCACTGTAAAGAACTACAGCAGCGCTTCAATGGCATTTAAACTGCACGATACACACAAGTATCCGGTAAGGGATGCAGATCCTGAACCAAAGGTCATATCACTGGGTAATGATAGCGATCATATCTGGAGACTTGACGTAAAACCTGGAAGCAGCATGAACATCAGGTACAACATGCCTTTCGTATCAGATGAAGAGGCCACCTCACTCCCAGACCTTATCGTGGAAGGTGTAGATGAAGGAATGGTCAACGGCGCCAAAGCCGTAAGGGGATATGTGGATGAATAACCTGCGAGAGGAACGGGATAAACTGGCAAAGGAGGCCCTGCTGGGTATAGTGGGATCATTTTACAAGCAGTTTGAGGACCAGGCAGTACCCAATATCGTGCTGCCTACACGTACCAAGGCCAACATCGAGTATAATAATAACAGCGAAGTCTGGGTGTACGGCAACAGCACAAGCACGCGCAGTGCCAAAACAGTCAAGGGTGCAAACCAGATATTGAAAATGTCCTATACTTCAGAGATGCTCATAAAAGAGCACCTGGAGAACAACAGGGGTTCTACACTGAGGGAGCTGTATTACATTTCAGAGAACTGGGACATAGCCAAGTTCAGGGAACAGCCGGAAAGCGACCGCATGATAGAAGATTTGGAGATCATCACCGCAATGCAGAGGGAGGATTTCCACATGAGGCCCGAAGAGGACGGTGCCACCATGTTCGGGTCTATCAGGCTCAAGGAGACCACAAAGCGGGGCGAGCGCATCATCCACTGCCGGGACGATGTGGGTGAGGGCGGCTACCAGATACCCTTCAATGTTGACAATATCGAGTTCCTTGACCACGATGCCAAATTTGTGGTAGCCATTGAGACCGGCGGTATGATGGCCAGGCTTATCGAGAACGGGTTTGATGAAGATTATAATGCCGTACTGGTGCACCTTAAAGGGCAGCCTGCCCGAAGCACACGACGCATCCTGAAACGGCTTAGTGAGGAACTGGGCCTGTCTGTACTGGTATTCACTGATGGCGACCCCTGGAGTTACAGGATATTTGCCAGCGTTGCATACGGTGCCATCAAGAGCGCACACCTGTCCGAGTACCTGGCTGCTCCGGCAGCGCAGTTCATAGGCGTGCAGCCAAGTGACATAGTTGATTACGATCTGTCCACTGACAAGCTTACAGAACAGGATATAAAGGCACTGCGAAGCGAACTGTCAGACCCAAGGTTCGATTCCGAATACTGGAAGACCCAGATAAAACTCCAGCTTGATATCGGCAAGAAGGCAGAACAGCAGGCTTTTGCAGGCAAGGGCCTGGATTTCGTGACCCAGCGGTACCTACCCGACCGGCTAACCGAAATGGGTATAATTTGAATAATTTTTCCGGAGAACATTGATGAGCGATAAGAAATATGATGCAGGTAAGATACAGGTTTTAGAAGGGCTGGAGGCGGTGCGCAAGCGCCCCAGTATGTATATCGGGAGTACGGATTACCGGGGGCTTCACCACTTGGTATATGAAGTGGTGGATAATAGTATTGATGAAGCTCTGGCTGGATACTGCACAAACATCGATGTCACCATTAACAGGGATAATTCCGTGACCGTACAGGATGACGGCAGGGGCATCCCTGTGGATATACATGAGAAATACAACAAATCAGCCCTTGAAGTTGTCATGACAATGCTTCACGCAGGGGGCAAGTTTGATACCGAGTCGTACAAGGTATCTGGCGGCCTGCATGGTGTGGGCGTGTCAGTGGTCAATGCCCTGTCCGAGTGGATGGAGGCCGAGGTGTACCGCAATGGCAATATCTATTTCCAGAGGTACCAGCGCGGCAAGTCCATGAAAGATGTTGAGGTACGGGGTACTTCAGAACTGACAGGCACAAAAATGACCTTCAAGCCCGATTACGAGGTATTCGAGGTTGTTGACATAAGTTTTGAGACCATCTCCAAACGCCTGCGCGAAATGGCATTCCTGAACAGGGGCGTCAAGATCAAGATCAAAGATGAGCGCACCGGGGACGAGAAATTGTTCCATTACGAAGGCGGTATCGTGGCTTTTGTGGAGCACCTGAACAAGAATAAGACCACATTGCACCAGCCGCCCATATATTTCCAGAAATCCCGCAACAATACACAGGTAGAGATCGCAATCCAGTATAATGACAGTTATACAGAGACCGTGTTCACTTTTGCCAATAATATCAACACCCATGAGGGGGGTACGCATCTTAGCGGTTTCAAGGCGGCCCTGACCAGGACAGCCAATGATTATGCAAAAGAGCATGGTCTGGTCAAGGGTGCGGCCAAGCTTTCGGGTGAGGATATACGGGAAGGGCTGACAGCCATTATCAGTGTCAAGTTAACCAATCCCCAGTTCGAGGGGCAGACCAAGACCAAGCTGGGCAACAGCGAGGTCAAGGGTATTGTGGAGACCCTGGTGGGGGAGGGGCTGGGTGAGTTCCTGGAAGAGCATCCAAAGGAAGCAGAGAATATCATCAGCAAATCGGTGCTGGCAGCCCAGGCCAGGGAGGCAGCACGCAAGGCCCGCGAACTGACCAGGCGCAAAAGCGCCCTTGAGATATCCTCATTGCCAGGTAAACTGGCCGACTGCAGCGAAAAGGATGCATCAAAGTGTGAACTCTACCTTGTAGAGGGCGACAGTGCAGGCGGTTCTGCCAAGCAGGGCAGAAGCCGTAATTTCCAGGCCATACTGCCCTTGCGAGGTAAGATTATCAACGTCCAGAAGGCCAGGCTGAACAAGATACTCAATAACCTTGAGATACGTGCTCTTATAACTGCTATAGGCACTGGCCTGGGCGATGATTTTGATATCGGGAAGGCCAGGTACCACAAGATAATCATTATGACAGATGCCGATGTGGACGGTGCCCACATCAGGACACTGCTGCTTACTTTTTTCTACCAGTACATGCGCCCGCTTATAGAGATAGGATATGTGTACATAGCACAGCCGCCCCTGTACCGTATAAAGAAGGGGAAGGCCACACATTATGTTTACAACGATGCCCAGCTTGAAGAGAAAATGGAAGAGTTGGGCGGCAGCCATGGGGTCGGAATCCAGCGTTTCAAGGGTTTGGGTGAGATGAATCCGGACCAGTTGTGGGATACTACCATGGACCCGGATACCAGGACACTGGTACAGGTCGCTCTTGAGAATGCCATGGAAGCGGATGAGATATTCACTATACTTATGGGTGATAAGGTTGAGCCAAGGCGTTTGTTCATCGAGCAGCATGCCAGGGAGGTGAAGAACCTTGACATCTGAATACCAGGATGAGCGGGAGGATATAGAAGAACCCGGCATGGAAGAAGAGGTCAACGGCGAAGAGGAGCCTACTGAGAATATTGTCCCCGTTAATATCGAGGACGAGATGAAGACCTCGTATATCGATTATTCCATGAGCGTTATCGTGGGACGGGCACTGCCTGACGTGCGCGACGGCCTGAAACCCGTACACCGCCGCATCCTGTATGGTATGCAGGACCAGGGCATGACCCATGACAAGCCATACAAGAAATCTGCAAGGATAGTGGGTGATGTCATGGGTAAGTACCACCCCCACGGCGACGCTGCCATCTACGACACTATGGTGAGGCTGGCCCAGGATTTCAATATGCGATATACCCTGGCCGACGGCCAGGGGAACTTTGGTTCCATTGACGGTGATGCCGCGGCTGCCATGCGTTATACCGAGGTGCGCATGGACCGCATCACTGAAGAAATGCTTGCCGATATCGACAAGGGTACAGTGGACTTTGTGCCCAACTATGACGGCAGCATGAAAGAACCGGTGGTACTGCCGTCAAAATTCCCAAATTTGCTTATTAACGGCAGTACAGGTATTGCCGTGGGTATGGCTACCAACATGCCGCCCCACAATATCTCAGAGATCATAGATGCCGTGACCATGACCATTGACAACCCTGACGTTGAGCTCCAGGAACTGATGGGTGTTGTCAAGGGTCCGGATTTCCCGACAGGTGCTTACATCTTCGGCAGCTCAGGCTTCCACAGTGCATATAAGACCGGGCGAGGTATCGTAAAAATACGTGCAAAGACCTCTGTAGAGGAGCATAAGAACAAGGAGAGCATCATCATCGATGAGATGCCCTACCAGGTGAACAAGGCCAGGCTTATAGAGTCCATAGCAGCACTTGTCAGGGATAAGAAGATATCAGGCATCTCAGATTTGCGGGACGAGTCAGATAAAGACGGCATCAGGGTCGTGATGGAACTAAGCCGCGGCACCAATGCTGATGTAGTGCTGAACCAGTTATTCAAACATACCCAGATGGAATCCACCTTTGGTATCATCAACCTGGCACTGGTGGACGGCCAGCCCCAGGTGCTCACCCTAAAGCAGCTTATCCAGCATTTCATAGACCACCGCGTGGAGGTCGTCTCCCTCCGCAGCCAGTTCGAACTTGAAAAGGCCAAAAAGCGTGCACATATACTTGAGGGGCTCCAGATAGCGCTGGACCATATCGACCAGGTCATAGCCTTGATCCGTGCAAGCAAGACCGTGGAAGAAGCCCGAAACGGGCTTATGGCTAATTTTGAACTTAGTGAAGAGCAGGCAAAAGCCATCCTTGATATGAGGCTGCAAAAACTCACAGGTCTCGAGCGGGAAAAGATAGACAATGAGCATAAGGAGTTGATGGAAACCATCAAATGGCTGCTTGAGTTGCTGGCAAACCGTAATAAGATACTTAATGTCATAAAAGAGGAGTTAACCTCCATAAGGGACAAATACGGGGACGTCAGGCGCACCCAGATAATTGAAGGCGGCGTGGACCTGGAAGATGAGGACCTGATACCTGTGGAGGATGTGGTAGTTACTATCTCCAACAGCGGGTATATCAAGCGTATGCCTGTGGATACATACAGGCAGCAAAGGCGGGGCGGCAGGGGTGTCATAGGCATGGACACCAAGGAAGCCGATTTCGTGGAGGACCTGTTTTTAGCCTCAACTCATGATTACATCCTGTTCTTCACAGATACGGGCCGGGTTTACTGGAAAAAGGTCTATGAGATACCTGATGCATCCAGGCAGAGCCGTGGCAAGGCTATAATCAATCTCATTGAGGTGGACAGCGGGGAGAGGATCACTGCCCAGATACCTGTTAAGACATTTGAAAGCGGCCAGTACATCATCAAGGCCACCAGGTTCGGAGTAGTCAAGAAGACAGAACTGTCTGCTTTCAGGAACCCCAGGCGGGGCGGAATAATAGCCATTACCCTTGATGAAGGTGATGAACTTGAGAAAGTTAAGCTTACTGACGGCACCAAGGACATTATCATCGGCAGCCGTCATGGTAAAGCCATACGTTTCTCTGAGACTGATGTGCGGCCTACCGGAAGGGGGGGCCGTGGCGTTAGAGGCATCAGGCTTGTGGGTGATGACTACGTGGTAGGAATGGACATCGTAAGTGACGATGCTACCCTGCTTACGATCACTGAGAACGGTTTTGGTAAGCGTACCAGATTTGATGAATACAGGAAATTGAACCGGGCGGGCCAGGGTGTAATAACCATCATTTCCAGTATCCGCAACGGTCTTGTCGTGGATGTTAAGGCCATTAATGAATCGGATGAACTGATGATAACAACATCGGACGGTATCATCATCAGGGTGCCTGTGTCTGATATTAGGGTCCAGGGACGAAATACTCAGGGTGTCAAGATAATGAATGTCAAACCCGGAGATAAAGTAATGGCAGTGGCCAGGGTCGTTGGCGAGGATAGCGGAATTGGAAAAGATAATATATAATAACAACGTAAATATATTACAATATTATAAGAATTTTACAAAAATTCTGGAATTCAGAGGGGATGAACTGAATGGAAGAATTAGTCGAGATACCGTTTATTTATGATTATTTACCAGTGGGTTCGGATGCACAGGATATTTATGAAGAGCCTGTTGAGATACTGGTGAACCTTGTCCGTGAAGGGGAGATAAACCCCTGGAACATTGATATAGTAGAAATAACTGATAAGTTCCTGCACCATATTGAAGAACTGGAGCGTATGGATCTAAGGATATCAGGCAGGACACTCCATTATGCAGCTATCCTGCTGCGCATGAAGTCCAATATCCTGGTGGATGAACCTGTTATTGAGGATGATTCATGGGTCGATGATCTGGACTTTTTTGATGTGAACGATTATCCTGTACCCAAACCACCTGTGAGGCGCCATTCCCAGCGCTCGGTCACACTGGATGAACTGATACTTGAGCTGGAGAAAGCAGAAGTGGTCGAACGGCGAAAGACCATCCGTGAAAAAGCGAGGGAAACCATTGAACTGGCCCGGCCGACCACAGAACAGGTACTGGGTATCGCCCATGAGGAGGATATCGAAGGCAGGTTGGATTCAATGAGGGAAACACTTAGCAACATCCTGGAAGACAGGACATATATCGCGCTTAGTGAACTGCTGTCCGGGGACCGTTCAAATAAACTGATGACCTATATATCACTACTGTTCCTTGCAACAAATAAGGAGATATGGCTTGAACAGGAAGAACTATTCGGTGAGTTATATATCAGGTATCCTGATTCACCGGGGGTATGTTCATAGGGGACCGTGAGATAATTGAGGCTGCATTATTCGCTGCCGGCGGACCGGTAGATCTTGCCACATTAAAGGAACTGGTAAGTAAAAAGAAAAAAACCCGTGCTATTGTACTCTCACTCATACAGGAATACAAAGAGCGGCAATCAGGACTGGATATCATTGAGGTGGAAGGCAAGTACGTTATGCAGGTCAAACCTGAATGTGCAGACCAGGTAAGGAGTGTGGCTCCGAAGGAACTGCCATCCCCTGTACTCAGGACTCTTTCCATGATAGCCTACCACCAGCCACTGCTCCAGAGCGACCTGGTAGAGAAACGCGGCAATGCCACCTATGACCATGTAAAGGAACTGGAGGCCAGGGGACTGATAAGCAGGAGCCCGGAGGGGAGAAGCCGGATACTTACGACCACACAGGGATTTGCCGAATATTTCGGGCTAAGATCCAGTGATCCTGAGTATATTAAGCAGAAGATTATCGAGCTGGTATCCGAGCAAGGGCAGACCGGGCTTGACAAGTGGCTGGGTGTGAAGCCCACCGTAGGTGTTACAATGGGATATTTGTCCCTAATGTTCTTGCTGGGTATTGATAATTTCAAGGTTGTGGAGCCGTATAAACCCACAGACAAAGAGATCCTGCGAATAAAAGACGTGGGCAAGCTGGTAATCTCAAAGGGGTACGGGGAGAAGGTTGCCGAATACTTTAATGGAGAGATTATAGAGGTGCAGGCTGTTACTTTCGATGACCTGCTTGAGACTATAGAAAAACTCTCACTTCTTGGTAATAAGGACAAGGTAAAAGCAGCAGTTGAAAAGGTAAGCGAATTAAAGGAACAATATTTATCCAAGACCCCTGGCATTACTACCAGGGTGAAGCCTGCTACTGATATGGTGGCCCGGCTCATCACCGATATGAAGCTCAATGTATCTTCCGGCGGGCTGCTGATAGCCCCTGATTATGGATTATCGAGTGAGGGAGTAGACGTATCATCAGGTGCGGATATACTGGTGCCCTCACACCAGAATGCCGCAGATGATATTGTTAAGCGTGTATGCCAGCGCTATGATGCAATTATTAACGGGATTGCCAGCGGAACTGCTAACGAAACTACTGACGGGATTGCTAACGGGACTGCTAACGGGACTGCTAACGGGACTGCTAACGGGACTGACAACGGGACTGACAACGGGACTGGCAACGGGACTGGCAACGGGATTGCTAACGAGACTGACAATAGGATTGCCAAAAAAGATTTTAAGGTCTGATCATTATTATTACTGGATACAATATGGCTGATCATGATGTGATTGTAGTGGGCGGTGGTATTAGCGGCCTGATGTCTGCTATGACGCTTTCAAAACATGGGAAAAAGGTACTTGTCCTGGAAAAACGTAGTTATGTGGGTGGAAACTGCAATAGTTACGATGTAAATGGATTCCAGGTAGACACGGGTGTCCATGCGATAACCCACCTGCGGGTCGGGCCGTTGCGCCGTCTTATTGATACATATTTCGATTATACCCCCATGTTCCTTGATCACGGGGCTTATCACGTCAGGACTCCAAATAGATTGTCAAAGATACCGTCCAACTTAAAGGAGTTTGCCACATTCGATGTCCTGCCAAAAATGGACAGGTTGCTGCTCAGCCAGTCCATTACAAAGGCTTTTACCCAGTCCACGCTTGGGTCTGACCTTAGCAACCAGTCAGTATATGATTACCTGCCTGGTGGGCTTTCAGAGGATTCACTGGATTTTATCAATGCTATGTGTTACTCATTGTCTGGTAAATCCATGTATGAGACCTCAGTACATAGGGTGCTGACAGGCAGTGGTTATATGCGGGATAGTGTGCCTGAGAAATTCCTTGAGGATGAAGATCTCGCCAAATCCTATATGGCCTTACTTGCAAATCATCTTACTATGAGCCAGTTGAAAGGACACCTATCGATCCTGAGCAGGCTTGGCAATAATGATATTGGGTATTCCCAGGCATATCCGCGCAAGGGTCTCAAGGCGTTTTTGAATGCAGTTTTATTTTCCATGAATGATTCTGTTCAAATAAAGACTTCATCCAGGGTGACAGGAATAAATACCACACAAGGGGTTGTGAAAGAAGTGGTCACCCCTGAAGGGACTTATCAGGCTGATGTTGTGGTTTTTACAGGCTTTGCAAAGGACCTGCCTGCGTTGACGGATAATCTGCCACCATCATATATACAGGATATTGGCAGGATAGTGCAGACCCATAGTATGACAATATGGCTGGGTCTTGATACAAAGTTACCTGAGTTCGACTACACTGGCTCAGAAGTATGGTTCAAGCGCAGGGCTTTCTGGGCCATGCCAATTAGCAACTACGACAAGTCACTGGCACCTCCGGGCAAGCAGCTTGTCGGGTTCACTTTCATTGTTGACGAATCCATACCACTGGCAAAGGACAGGAAGCGGATGTATAATACCATACTGACTGCACTGCCTGGTATCGAGGACCATATCGATATGACCCACTACCAGTATACTATTCCCGAAAAAGCTGCTGTGACCATTAATGGCTACTTTGCAGATACCAGGACTCCTGTCACGAACCTGTATCTTGCAGGTACTGATACTGATAGCAGGAGTATGGGTATTACCAGGGCCGGTTATTCGGTTCTGGGATTATTGAAGGTCTTGCGTGAGGACCATCATATTGAATAAATGTCAGTTCTTTTTCTTCCTGTCCTGCATGTATTCTGAAAAACCTGAATTAAGCAGTACCAGAATTCCTGAAACGAATGTGATGAATCCAAACTCACTTGGGTATATTAATTCGCCTTTCACTATCAACAGGACTCCTGTATGCAGTATGATAAGACCAACAATAAACGTAGATATCTGGGGCCTGCCTGCGACGATGCCATAGTACAGCAGGGTGGCAGTCAATGTCCCAACACCGAAATAGATGAACGAAGAACCATCCTGGCCATCCAGTGATATTATTATACCTGCTAACAGGAAAAGAGTACCTAAAGCTGCCAGTCTGTTTTTTTTATTTTTGAACCTCATTTTACCATCCTGCCTTTTACTATAGTATTGTATTAATAATTATGTGGGATATTAACAGTAAGAAGAAACAGTAAGAAGAAACAGGAAGAAGAACATGGAAAAAGTTAACAGTCATGGTTTTTTTAAGTTCCTGGCACCTATTTACGATATCGGGGCAAGGATTGCAATGATGGGGCAGTATGACAGGTTGAGGAACCAGTTACTTGGAAAGATCGAGATAAAAAAAGGTAGGCGTGTACTGGATATGGCCTCGGGTACGGGATATCTGGCTGAGCGGCTGGGCGTGGTTGACCTTGTATGTACTGATATTTCCATTGAGATGATTAGACGTGCCAGGGCCAAGTCGAAAGGGGATTTTGTGCTTGCCGATGCCCACAGGCTACCCTTCAAGGATGGGGTTTTCGATACTGCAGTCTCAAGTTTTGCCATGCATGAGGTGGCACAGCCTTCTGATGTGATGGGTGAGATGTTCAGGGTACTGGGGCCGGGTGGAGAGATTGCGGTTATGGATGTGGTGCGGCAAACCAGGTTCTCAAAGAGGGTACTGCTGGAGATGTTCCATACTTTTGTTGAGATGCGGACAGCTACTTATGTTGATATATCAGAGTTGAAGGATGCTTTTAAGGCTGCTGATGGATTCAATGTGCAGTGGGAGATGTTTGACCTGGTGGCGCTGGTGTGGGGTAAGAAGAGGGGTTGACTATTTTTTTTCAAAAAGTAATCTTGCCACTACTTGAATAAGAGATTAGCTTTCTTGGTAGTGTAAAGGAAATGTCTCGCGACCATTTCCCTCATAAAATCGCATGTATGGATTTCCTGTTAGATCGGGCTTCTATTTGTAACGCGAATGTCGCCAACCACCAAGCCCACCTCTGGTTTGCCTACGCTTTGGGCTGCGGCTGCCGATACCGGGGAACTTTGCACGATACTTCACAGTGCCGCACTGCTCGTTATCTTCGATGGGGAGCAGACCCGGGCTGGGGGATTTTCGCCAGCAGTGGGACATGATTTTTTTTTCGATGTCCTGTTTCTTTGTCTTTCTCTTTTATGCTTCAAGGCACGCCAGTCACCGACCCCGGATTTCGCTACACTCTAATCTGGAGCATCAAGCTGATGCTTGGCGGGTATATCTTAATCCTCCATAATCTGGTCCGGACCGAACAGTCACCAAAGAAAGAAACAGAACCCAGGCAGGATACTGCTGCCGCCAAAACCAGGTAAGCAATAACCTGGGAGGACGTGGGAGACGAATTTAAGCAGGCAGTTTACGACCTGTTCCCCCTCCTACGCAGTTCAATAAAGAAATAGATGGACTAAAGCAGCGGTGTCACAAAGGCTTCCTGCCCGCATATATGCCGCGCCCTTAATATTTCGTAAAATGCTTTATCATGTTCCCGGCATCTTGGCCATGTCGTAAAACACCTTTCGATATGCAGGTTTTGTGAGATACAGCCACGGTATCCTGTACATTGCCCTAATGCACAATCCTTCGCGCAACTTGCCTTTACGCCGCCGCAAGGTCACTATCAGATGAATGGGATAAACATACATTCATCTTTTGTAGATTTTATCGTGATGGTCAAAATCAATAAAATAGACAATACCATCATCCAGTTTATAGGTAAGAACAAAACTCTTCAGGATATGAACTCTTCTTATCCCCTTATCCAGATTCTTTAATGGCTTGAAACGTTCAGGAAAAGAGAGTATCTCAGAAATCTTACTTTCAAGAACCCCCTTTAATATTGGATTCTTTTTACATGCCTTATTGATCTTTCTCTTACAATTTTCCTCAATAAAGCATTCCATTCTCAGTCCTCAAACAGCTCATCAAGGGATCCCACTTTAATAAATCTGCCTTTTTCGGCCTCCTTCAATCTTTTAATAAATTCGTCCTTCAGCGGAAGTTCATCAACCGGATGCCAGTCTATCTTTTCGCAGAATTCCCAGTCTTCATCTGTCAATCCTCCGCTTTTAAGATATCTTTCAAATATATCTTTTTTAAGAACTTCTTCCCTGGCAACTTCAGACCAGTTGACCCATGGAAACAGACCAATTTCATTTTTCACATGGTCAGGTACAGTCAATACCACATTTACCATTCACAACGCACCTCTGGTTTTAAGTTCTTCGAACTTTTTTAACTCATCCAGACGTTTCAGTATCCCTGCTTTCATTACTTCGTTCCAGTTAATTTCAGGGAATTCTTTTTTAATTCTGTTGAATCTGTCAGGCATTGATACTGTGATTGTGGGCATGAGATCACCTTAATTGCTTATATTGTAGGATATTTGGACACATAAAGATTTGCATTCACAGATATCTGCAAATACACAGATTGAAAAAGATCATTATCCAAAACAAATGGGACGGCAGCAGAAGTCCCTTCCCATCCAGGTATGACTTGAGAATATTATTTATCTTCAATGCAGTCTTCTTGATATCTGCCAGTTCCTCCTTGTGGCAAGACCCAGCGCCGCCGCAATATCCTCATTCAGCATGGGGTCATGGCGGGCATCATCCTTGTAGTCCATTATCTTGTAAAACAGATAGAGAACGATCCAAAAATAGATGACGAGTGAAATCAGTGTAATCTGTGAAATCTATGTCTATATTTATTTTGCATTTTACCATACTTTTTGAAATAGATACAAAAAAGGGTTGGTCTGCCTCATCATTCTTTATTTCTTTTACTCATCATTTGCAACAATGGTCTTTTCCATATTCTTCCCAAACATTTCTACAAGCCCGAAACATCCGGTAAGCATCATATCTCCGTGAGGTGCTGCAAATTCCACATCAAGCGCCGAATCTTCCATGATCTGGCGGTTGGGACCTGTCACTATCACTGATTCGATGTTTAAGAACCCCACGGCCTGCTGGATATAACAACCATGCCCACCATCGTTGAAAATGTCATCGAAACCAAGTTCTCCATCACATAACCGCCTGATAAGTCCATCAATCTTTTGTGCATCCACATACCGGGTGTGATGCTCGAACAATGCCAGCATCCTGTTCCCGGCCACCACGGCAGCCAGGGTATGCCCGTTGCCTATGTTCACTACAGCTACCGGGTCGCCGGATTTGCCTGCCAGCGCCCCGCAAATGGCAGCAGGCCCCGTATCCATGAGCAGTACATTATTCCCGGGCTGTTTCAAGGTCTCTATGACTGCCTGCATCCTGGAAAGGTGAGGGGGCACCTTATTCAAATGGGCGAAGCGCTCCAGTTCACCGCCTTGCTTTAGCAGCTCCCTGAAATGCCGGAACCTGAACACGCGATTGCTCATGTCAGGAGCTTCACCGTGGTCCTGGACCGCCACTGCGAAGTCCCTGGGCAGTTGTGTCTCGAACAGCTCCAGTGCTGTGCCAAGGGCATGGGTATCCACATCGCACATTTCGATCTGCTCTGCCCCCCCGGGTACAGACTCCTCCTCGCCCACCAGCGTCACACCCATTTGCGTCACTTTCTCCAGGTTATCGTGCAGGGTCAGGGCAGCATCCGGCCGGGCATAAACTTTCAACCCCGTCTTGATATGTTCACGTATGGCCTTGCCCGATGGACCGCCGCCCATGGTAGTACCAGTGAGGAAGATATCATGCCCTGCGCCTGTGGCATGGCTGATACGCTGTGCAATTATCCGGGTCTGGGAGGGGAGCACCATCTTGATATTATTCTCAATATGCTGTGCATCGTCATACAGCAGTATGTCCTGTGTACCCATTCCTACGTCAATAGCTATTATCTGCATAGAATAGATTAGTTCATATAATCCATGACACATAAATCTCTTCATGCCCTGGGACGATACGCCTGCAATACACAAGAAGAATGCTCCTGCATCAGTGAAATTCGCAATTATCACAGTGAGCACATCCAGGTATGAGACCTATGGCAGTGTATCCAGGCCCCAGCTTGCTGATGACATATCAGGAACGGTCATGATAGACCTGATATCAGGTTCAGGTTTTGATGTAAAGACATATTCACTGCTGCCTGATGATGAGACCTTGATTGCCTGGCATGTCCGGGAACTGACAGGCACAGATATAGATGCAGACATGGGTGTGGATGTCGATGCTATCGTTATCAGTGGCGGCACCGGACTTGCGCCCGAAGACGTGACCCTGGAAGCGGTGGAACCACTTTTTGACAAGACCATTCCCGGTTTTGGCGAACTGTTCAGGCTGAAAAGCCTGGAAGACGTAGGGACTGCTGCTATGCTCTCCAGGGCATCTGCCGGGATTGTGGGTAGATGCGTGGTATTCTGTTTACCCGGATCACCGGCAGCGGTAGAGCTTGCCTTAAAGGAGTTGATTATTCCCGAGGCACCCCATATTATCAAGCACATTTGATAGATTGACAGGGTATATGAGAGTATAATATAAGCGATTCAGCAGAACTTAAACGAAAACTATATCTAACAATGTAATCTACAAAAATATAATCTGATAAATATAGAGTAAAACATCTGTGTACGTTTGTGGAGTGTATTGAGCTTCCAAATCGGTGATTTACAATTATATGTTTGAAATGGAGGATGTGTATGCAGGGAAATCAAAACTTTGATAATGATGTTGTAGGAAGACGGTATAGACTGAGGGATATGATAGCTCACCAGTCACATATGATAACTTGTGTTCTGCTTTTAATTACAGGACTGTACATGGCTATACAGTTCAATACTTGTAGCTTACATGCATGGGATTTGATGTCATATCAAACTCTCCGTCTGATCCATGTGATTGCAGGTATCCTGTTCCTGGTGATCAACTGGTCATTTATACCGTTCAATCTGATAACCAGCGGTCACCTGTTGAATGACTTATTCGGCCTGAAAGATTTTACCAGGCTTTATCAAGCCATTGTTGGCGTATTTAAACCACCAGAGGAATATCCAAAATACACGATTTACGATAAAACCACTGGTCATTATAAAAATAAACTTCATCCGGGCTATAAACTGATGGTGGTATTTGAAGCAATGGCCATTCTCTTTATCGGACTGACAGGAATCATAATGATAGACCTGAAATTCGGATTTGTGAATTTTGATATACCTGTATGGAATAATTTCATGGCCTGGTTCGTTAATGACATAACCGGTAGTGCAGCTGCAATTATCGGCATGAGCGGGGTGCAGTTGATCAGGTCATTACACTTGTGGGCAACATACTGGTTCGTGCTTGAACTCATCATTCATCTGGGATTCCTGGGAACTGATCCGAGGATGTCACAAAATGTTAAGGCCCTGTTCTTAACCGGTAAGGAAACTATGAACGAATATGTAGAAATTGTTGAGGGTGCACACGAAGAACATGAGAAAAAACCACGGGAGAAAAGACCACTGATTGTATTCAGGTGAACACTTGACAATAATGAGTACCTACTTTATGCTATGATTAAAACGAAAAGTTAATAATAGCATAAGGGAGATGGAAATCAATTATTAAATACAAAATAATAAAAGGAGGAGAAAATTTGAAGCAAATCAAAGCTTTGCTATTATTAATAGTAATATTCTCAATGGTCACTGCGGTTCAAGCAGAAGGGCCAGAATATGATACAGTAAGCAAAATGGCAGAAGACACGAACTGTAAGGCGGTCTGCCATAATCTAGATACGCATGTGATACATGAAATGACATCAGCCACATGCCAAGGATGTCACGGTGCAACATTAACCGATCGAGATCCTTCATGTTACAAATGCCATACAGGTTCGATACATAATGTTCACATTAAAAAGGTACAAACTGAGGATTGTTCGTACTGCCATGTAGGGCTTGATAGTTTACATTTGGAAATGATGTCAGATACTCTGTGTGCACACTGCCACGGTGACCTGCTGGACGTTCACGGTGGACCAACAGAATCCTGTAGTGCGTGCCATGGTTCAGCAGCGAATATTGTTTCACCAGTTACAGGTGCGGGCGATATAATTGTCTGCCAGGGCTGCCACGTCTCTTCTGATGTTGCAGTGCTTCATGGCGAGGCTTCTGATCCGAATTCATGTTACAAATGTCATAGGCCTGGTTCTGTCAATGTGAGTGCAAGTGAGATTCCTCACTTTATCCATATTCCTGATGTGGCATGTGAAAAATGTCATATAGACCAGGCTACGGAAAAGATCATGATCCCGGAATGTATACTATGCCACAATGTTGAAACACTTCACGGATACAACCAGATAGCTCTTAAAACCTCCAGTACTGGTTTAAAGTGTTCTGTATGCCACCCGATGGTAGCAGATGAACCAGATGCACCAGATGCAACAGCAACGACTCCGGTCGATACTGACACATCAGGGCCTGCGGACACTACAACCGAAGGTGACGAGGGAACATCAGGGACTCCAGGGTTTGGAGTCTTGGCTGCATTGACATCACTGGCTATGTTATTTGTGATAAGGAAAATCAAGAATTAAATTTTAACTGCCATCCGGAAGATAGTTATTCTATCTTCCCTTCTTTTTTTTTAAATTGTTTTTAGATCAATGAATGATTTCTTTTATCCGTCATTACTATTCAGCATCTTTCATTCATATATAAGGTTCAGCATCCTTCTTTTAACTCCCAGGCATGCTTGGTAGAACTGAACTCCAAGTGGAGTCCTGGTACCATGTACCACAGTTTTTTTGTCCATTATTGCTTTAAATACGGCCTCAACCGACGGATTAGCGTCAATTTCAGTGTAAGCCCTGCCCACCATCTCTACAAAATGAGCATCACTGTTGCCCAGCATAGGCAGACCCAGGGCTTCTGCCATTTTCACTGCCCTTTTATTGAATTTACCAAGGATGAACCTGGAGTTCAGGACCTCGATTGCATCCACGTCCAGGTCAGATACATCGCCTAAACTTTTTGGGTAGCCCTTGTAGGGATGGGGTGCCACGATAAGACAATCACGCTCCCTGGCCATTTTAATAATGTCGTTTGGGTCAGAATTTATTGGGAACGCTTTATCTGCACCCAATACCAACAGATGACCACGGTTAGTTGTTACTTCAATCCCGGGAATTACCACCAGGTCAAGCCCCATCTCATCTACCAGACGCCTGGCTTCAAGCGATCCTTCCACTGTGTCATGATCACAAATAGCAATTCCGTTAAGTCCTGCCCTAATAGCCTGTTTTAGGATTGCTGCTACCGGTGAGGCGCAATCCTTGGAATAACATGAATGGATGTGTAGGTCAAGTCGCATTGGACTAAGTTACGTTAGAAGTGTTAAAAAAGATTTCGAACATTACCTTTTTGTTCATTAAGCCCCCTAAGTCCCTTAATCTATCATAAGTAATAAATAATAACTAAACAATTACGAATCACTTATCATCATCTGTTAAGAAAACAACACATTTTATAATAATTTGGAGGAAGCTTTACTTGAAGGAAATACGTATCCATGGCCGTGGAGGACAGGGTTCAGTTACTGCCGCCGAACTGCTGGCAGTTGCAGCATTTGAAGATGGAAAATATTCCCAGGCATTCCCTGCCTTCGGAGTGGAGCGGAGGGGCGCTCCGATAATGGCTTTTACAAGAATCAGCGAACAACCCATCAGGCTTCGCAGCCAGATATACGAACCTGATTATGTGATCGTACAGGATGCCACACTCATCGAGACAGTGGACGTGGCATCGGGTGCTAAGCCTGACGGTAAGATATTGATAAACACTGAGTTTTCACCTGATACCTTTGACCTTGACACAGAAGCAGAGGTCATAACAATAGATGCAACCAGGATTGCCCTTGACATTATTGGCCGTCCCATTGTTAATACCATTCTGCTGGGTGCTTTTGCTGGCGCCACAGGCGAAATCAAAGTTAAAAGCATCCAGAATGCTGTAGCTGAACGCTTCCCCGGTAAAGTGGGCGAAAAGAATTCCCAGGCCGTGCTTGAAGCTTATCTCCGCATGGAGGCGAGACAATGAAGGTCACGATCGGTGGAGCTGTAAAGCCCGGTACTACCAGGGTCAATAAGACCGGTGGCTGGAGGAATTTCAGGCCCCTGTACAATAAGGATAAGTGTGTCAAATGCGGGCTGTGTTCATTGTTATGCCCGGACAGCAGTATCCAAGAGCAGGAAGACAAGTACGTTATCTTTGATTATGATTACTGTAAAGGCTGCGGCATCTGTGCCAATGAATGTCCCAAGGATGCCATAGAAATGGTGCTGGAGGAGAAATAATATGTCTGGTAAAATGACAGTGGTAGAAGGTTCTTATGCAATAGCCCATTCTGTAAAGGTTTGCAGGCCCAATGTAATATCGGCATATCCCATCACACCACAGACCCATATCGTAGAAGACCTGTCTCAGTTCATGGCCGATGGTAAAATACCCAATTGTGAATATATAAATGTAGAGAGCGAGTTCTCTGCGCTTTCCGCACTGGTAGGTGCCAGTGCTACGGGCGCCAGGACATATTCGTCCACATCTTCCCAGGGACTGGAACTGATGCACGAAGTGCTGTTCAATGCTTCAGGTATGCGACTGCCGATTGTTATGACAGTAGTAAACCGGGCCGTGAGTGCACCCATCAGTATATGGAATGATCACCAGGACAGCATATCCCAGCGTGATACGGGCTGGATACAGTTATATGCGGAAAATATCCAGGAAATGAGCGATATGACAGCCCAGTCCTTCAAAATAGCAGAGGACAAAGATGTCATGCTGCCAGCCATGGTCTGCATGGACGGTTTCATCCTTTCACATGTATTTGAACCTGTGATATTACTTGAGCAGGACCTGACTGATGAGTTCCTGCCTACCTATGACCCGGAGCATGTGCTTGACACCCGTAACCCATTGTCATTTGGCACTTTTGCTGATCCGTCCGCCTATACGGAATTCAGGTACCTGCAACAAAAAGGAATGGATGTAGCCCTTGGTAAGATAGAGAAGGCTGCCGAGGATTTCAAGACGATATTCGGCCGTTACTACGGCGGACTCATTGAACCATATATGGCAGAGGATGCCGAGATCCTGTTAATGGCAATGGGCTCGGTGGTGGGCACTATTAAGGATGTAATTGATAAAGCCCGCAGCCAGGGTATCAAGGTGGGCCTGATCAAGGTCAGGACATTTAGGCCTTTCCCGGTGGAAGTCATACCTAGTGCGATCTCAGATGCTGCCATAGTCGTGACCCTGGATAAGAACATTTCAGTTGGCCTGAACGAAGGTGCCTTGTTTACCGAGGTTAAATCCTGCTTATATAATACAGATATCAATGTACCTGTGATGGGTTTCATGCTGGGACACGGCGGGCGGGATATTCCGATGAGCACCATTCAAATGATCATTGATAAGGCCGCACAGGCTATAAAATCCGGTATTAAGGTTGAAAGTGAATATGCTGATCTGCGAGGTGAACTCTTATGAGCAGACTGGCACCTGGACATAGGGGATGCGCGGGCTGTTGCGATGCAATGGCAGCAAATTTCGTACTGGAAGCGGTAGGATACGATGCCATAGTTGTAAATCCCACCGGCTGTCTGGAAGTGATGACCACACCGTACCCTGAATCAGCCTGGGAAGTGCCCTGGATACATTCATTGTTCGAGAACACCGCATCTGTAGCTTCGGGTATTGAGGCGGCCTTGCGGGCACTTGGACGTAAAGGTGATACAAAAGTCATAGCCATGGGTGGCGACGGCGCTACAGTGGATATAGGAATACTTGGAATATCAGGGGCTTTCGAGCGCGGTGACGATATCACCTATGTGTGTATCGATAACGAGGCATACATGAACACAGGTGTACAGCGCAGTGGAGCCACTCCATTTAATGCTTCAACTTCAACCAGCCCGCCTGGCAGCCAGAGTTTTGGCAACTCCAGGCCCAAGAAGAACATGCCTGCCATTATACTTGCCCACGGTTCGCCTTATGTGGCCACCACGTCTATCTCCTATCCAAAGGATATGATGCGCAAGGTCAAAAAGGCAGTGGACATTGAGGGGGCTACTTATATCCATGCCCATGCTCCTTGTGCAACGGGCTGGAGGTTTGATACCTCTAAGACTGTGGAGATCGGTAAACTGGCAGTCGAGACTGCACTGTGGCCTTTGTACGAGGTAGAAGATGGTGAGATAACTTCAGTCAGGAAGGTAAAAAAGCCAAAGCCTGTGGAAGAATACCTCAAAGCACAGGGTAGGTTCAAGCACTTGTTCACAATGGAAGGCGGAAAAGAGGAGATATCCAAGATACAGGATATTGCCAACTGGAACATTGAACATTACGGCCTGTTGTAACAATCCGTACTCACAGAATGAATGTGAAAATAATATATTGGAAAAGAGGGCAAAAGCCAAGTTTATGAACGGGATATGAGGGGATAAATCATACTCGACTTTTGCCAATATGTATATTAAACATTATAGTTTATTAAGTTTTCTTTCGTTAACCTGTTTAAGCCTATGGCGTCAATATAATTTCTGTATCAATAAAATGAGGCATCCACGTAAGCAAATATTAGATACAAAATATAAATGGCAATATTGGTATCAATACATACTATTAATGTGCTCCGCTGTTTCATCTGTTCAAGAAATTCCCGGTCTGCATCAGCCTTTTGCTCTTTAACCTTACCTGATTCCTTCTTAATCGGTGACATTTACAGTGAGTGCTTTTCATGGTAAAACTAAACTTTAGCTGCACTTCACCTGACGCCCGCCCTGTGCAACTGACCAGCAGCCAGCCTTGTGGATTCGAGTAGTATGGGTAGCATGGGTTCGGAGGGCAGGAAATGGAGGAATATTACGCCGGCTGAATGAATGAATATACCTGCTGTCCATGAGCCGGGGAGTGGATGGGAATAGGGAGTATTGCAAAAAAGGAGAAGTAATGTCCACACGGGAATATTATGTCATCAACTTTCAGGTTTTATTTTTCAAGTTCGATAATCTCTTTGAAAATATTTTCCTCACCGCTTTTCCTTACCTGCTCCACTGCCAGCCTCTGCCATGGTATGATGGAAGACCTTCTACTTGAGAGTACAGTACTAAAATCATTTAGAGCTATCTTCCTAGCTTCTTTCCCTTCCAATGCTTCCTGTAATGGTATCTCTGCCGCATCGTCACAAATGGCCTTTATATCTGCTCCTGAATACATATCTGTCTTATTTGACAGAGTTCCAGCGTCTACATTGTTTTCGAGTGGAAGTTTTTGAAGATAAATATTGAATATCGCTTTTCTTGCTTCAAGGTCGGGTGGTGGTATGAATATCAGTTTTTTAAACCTGCCGGGACGGCGTAGTGCAGGATCGATAGCCCACGGTTCGTTGGTTGCTGCAAGCACAAGGATGTTATCATTTTTGTCCATGCCGTCCATCTGCTGGAGCAGTTCATTGACTATGCGCTTGGCATAATCCTCTAACTCCCCGCGTCTTCCAGCCACTGCATCGAACTCATCGAAAAATATGATCGCACGGTTGCATTCCCTGGCAATCGAGAATACCTGTTTAATGCTTTTTTCGGATTCACCGACCCATTTGCTCATTATGGTACTGGTCTCAACATTGATGAAATCAGCATCACACTCGGATGCTGCTGCTTTTGCGATCATGGTCTTGCCACACCCGGGCGGTCCGTAGAGAAGTACGCCCCCACCTGGTTTTTGATTATAGTAATCGTAGAGTTTTTTATGCGTGAAGGGATAGATGATGGCTTTTTTCATATCTTCTTTTACGCTATCAAGGCCGCCTATGTCACTAAATCCGATGTCGGGTTTTTCACTTACTATCAGTTCATCTTTTGAGAGAATGGGTTCGTCCAGTGACCCGGAACTGCCTCCAATTGAAGCTGGTTGTTTGCCCAGCGAGCGGCCGTGTTCATAGAAATGTTTTGCCAGACCGTGTTGGGTGTTCTTATCCAGCTTCTCAGGGTTAAGGGAGGAGGCCTGGTTGAACTTGTCTGCTGCCTTGAGGTATAGTGAACGTGCTTTTTCGATATTTCCAGCCTGCTCTGCTGTTTTTGCTGCTTTTGCAAGGCCACGGGCTTCGGCAGAGAGGGATGATGATGTGGGCATTTTTTATTCCTTATTTGTATTTCTTTAAATTGCTTTTCTAAACGATACTGTCGTGAGTATTATAGTCTCCCACCAAACTTATGGGAAATCGAACCGCAGATAAACGCAAATGAACGCAGATTTGCTGCATCCTATCTGTGTTTATCGCGTTTATATGAGGTTAATATTTTATTGATTGTTATTCAGTAGACTATAATGTAAATATTTTCATTAGATTCTCTGATACCGAAATTGATTCGCTTTAAATCTCAATAATATCACCAAAATATTTCCTTAATCCCTCACCATGCACAGGCAGCAGATGATAGTCACGGTATATTTTATAGAAATCATCAAATGTGAAAGCAATACGAACATTCCACCGCTCCTCGATCCTCTCTAAAAAAGACCGCTTTATCAGCTGCCTGAACTTATGGACTGGAAAAATATTATCTTCAATTACATTTCCCTCAATGTTAGAAGGATACTGCCGGGACAGTACCTTGAAAAAAGCATCATTGTGCTCCAACTTATTTGCCACATCGATAAGCGCAAGTAAACTGTAACCTGATCCAGCTTCAAAAGCAATATTGATCAATTCATTAAAATCAATTCGATCTGCATTGTTGATCAATATGGTTGGAATATCAATAATAAAGTCCTTGTCACATGAACTTAACATCCAGATGATCTGTTCAGGTGTTACAGATATTTCATTATCTAAGTCAATATCGCTTGCCATAGACCACTTTCCTTTCCAGGGAGCAAATAATGCATTCGCCCAGAAATATTTACTGCTTCAACTCTTCCTTGATCTGCTTGTCCAGTTCCTGCTTATCGACTGAATCGCCTTCGATCTCAGCCATCAGTTCGGCTCTTAAACTGTCCTGCACATCAGTCAGTTCCTGGCCCCCGCTCATAGCTGCATCCATGGCTGATGTCATGGTGTTAGTAGCAACGTTGACCTTCTCCATGCTTGTCCTGATATTTGTGATAGCACCTTCAAGTTGTCCGGTATTGATACCCAGCTGCTTCTGGTATTTGCCCAGGTCGTTCCCGATCTCCACTACTTCTTTCAGACCCTGCTGCATTTCTATGACATCGGTCATGCTCTGTGCCATCTCCACCATATTGCTTATGGTGCCGACCTGCCCGTCAAGCATGCTGTACCTGCGTGAAGATACCCTGTACTCTCTGTCGTTACCGGACGCCAGGGCCTGTTTTGACTCTTCCCTGGATCTGTC
This sequence comes from ANME-2 cluster archaeon, assembly GCA_014237145.1. Taxonomy (NCBI): domain Archaea; kingdom Methanobacteriati; phylum Methanobacteriota; class Methanomicrobia; order Methanosarcinales; species ANME-2 cluster archaeon. Next base: position 58,645 of record JAAXOC010000110.1, on the reverse strand, counting down.
TTTCTTTTTCTTTAGTTCGTTTTCCCTGGCTGTGAGCCGCTGCTCGTGGATAGACAATTTTGTTTTCAGTTCATCCGGTGATATTTTTTTACTTAACAATCCCATTTAAAGTTCCTCCTCCATCTTTTTTTGTTTAGCATACCTGATACATATCTTGACAGCCTCAGAGGTGTTTATTGCAATTCCGCGTTCGACAAGAGCATCGAGGTAATTTTTCAGGTCCCCGGACACCCTTGCACTGATTGCATGTGATCTTATGGTGATGTGACTACCTCCTTGTCTTCAATTGTATACAATAGAAAACATTATATATAATATTTTCTCATTAATAATATCAAGGAGGTTTACAGAGAATGGCCCGGAAATGGTTGCGAGATGTAAGTGATATTGCCAGGAATATACCGAAAAACCAGGTGGGTGGTATCCTTAAAAAGGACCTGATCATCCAGCCTAATGAAAAAGCTGTGATAGTCAAGAACGGCGAGGTAACAGATGTACTGGACAGCGGGAAGATCCGTGTCGGCGGATTGCTGAAACCCGGGAATTTTTTAAAGGACGTGGATGTAGTCATAATGGACACTTCGCCCAAAGACCTTAACTGGAACATGGGTGAACTCTGGACAGCAGATAAACAGAAACTTGGTTGCAGCGGGTTAATTCGTTTCAAGATAGGGGATATAAAACGGTTCTTTTCAATGGTATATGCTTATTCAACTACTGATAAGAAAGGTGAACGTGCCCTTGGAGTCCGGGATATATACGCACGCCTGCAGAGCGAGGTATTGACACGGGTACTTGAACCTGAGATCAGCCGTATGCCTATGGAAGATATATACGGCAACCGGGACTTGCAGATCACAATCGAGAATGAACTGGAATCCCAGCTTGAACAGACACTGGATATGTGGGGCCTGGAACTGTTGAAACATACGGCAGAGTGGGACCTTGGCGAATACAAGACTATACTTGAAGCTCACCAGGAGTTCCAGACAGGGGAAGAACTGGCTGAACTTGATACTATCTCGAAGGAGGGGGGACTGGAAAGGGAAGGCAGGGTGGATGTGGCTGGAGTACGGGCCAGACATGCTCCCATATCAGTTGAAAAGGATTTCAGGCGGGAGCAGGAGCTTAAAGATGTTCGGGCACAGATTGAAAGAGAGCAGCGAGAGGACGAGGCAGATATCAAGGCGGCCCGTGAGGCATTGAAGCTAAAGGAGGAGATGCACCTTTCAAAGGCCAGGGGTATGCGTGCCGAGCTTGAGGTTGAGCAGGATATGAAGGATAGAGAGCACGGCCGGGATATGGAGTATATGAAGACTGTTACTGAGGCGGACGGTGCCGATGTTGCGAAGACTATTAGTGAAGGGCGTGAGTTGAGTAATCTTTCGGCGGAGCAGATCGAGGCGCTGGCTAAGGTTAGGGAAAGCGAGGCAAAAGCGAAAGATGAAAAGGTTGAGTTTATGAAGGGGGTTGAGGACAGGGAGCGCAAGGATGCTTACCGAAGGCAGGAACTGGATGCTAAATTGATGGATGCGGCCAAGCCGGTATCGGCAGGGGTAGGTGCAAGTTCTGGTGCGAAGTTGAGGAAGTGTCCACACTGCGGGGCTATGGTGCCGGTGCAGGCGAAGTTCTGTGGGGAGTGTGGGGGGAAGATGGATTGAAAAAAAAAGGGTATTGATATTTGGAAATAAATCTATATATTGGTAGTAAACACGTGTTTTTAAGTAAAATATACGACATCTAACGGTTAAATATTGGTATGGGTGTCCGCAAGTGTATAAACTGTGGGAAGAACATAATAAGACTTGAAATTAAACCAACTTCATGGGGTATTATGAATATGTCATTAAGTAAAAAATCACTATTTTTTTTAATTCTTATTATTTGTCAAGTCCAAGGTGTAGTAGCTACAGAGCCAATAGATTACTTCGATTGGAATTATGAACTTGATCAGATTGCTTGGGATGTCGCCATGTCTGCTGACGGTTCCTATATTGCGGTTGGTAGTGGTGATAGCTATGGTGAACAGATGGGTAATGTTATCCTCCTCAATAATAATGGTGAAAAATTATGGAACTATAAAATGGAATATGCTGTTTGGGATGTCGCTATATCCGACGATGGTTCTTATGTGGCAGCGGGAGTTGGTTGGGATAATAACAATGTTTATCTGTTTAATCTTGATGGTGAGAAACTATGGAACTATAATATATCTGATAAAGTTAATGGCATCGCAATGTCCTCAGATGGAGCCTATGTGGCAGTCGGTAGTGGTGACTGGCGAAACCATCCAAATGGGACCATCTACCTTTTCAATCTCAATGGTGAAATACTTTGGACTTATGATACAGTTCATGAAGTAGACGACATCGCTATATCTGCAGATGGTTCTTCTATCGCCGCTGTAATGGATTCTGATATATATCTCTTTAATGGCGATGGTAAAAAACTCTGGAACTATGATTTATATGCTATAAATGATGACAGAAGTGTCCAAAAAATTTCCATATCTGCTGATGGTTCCTATGTGGCAGCAGGAGGTACGAATGGAAATATCTACCTATTAGACCATAATGGCGCTGAACTCTGGAATTATAATGCGAAGAAAGATTTCTGGGGAAATATAAAGCATGAGGATATCTGGGGAGTTTCTATCTCAACAGATGGCTCCTTTGTGGCAGCAGGAGGCAATGGCGGCTTAGTCCACTTCTTTAACCGAAATGGCAAAAAACTATGGACTTATAACACACCTTTTTTTGTCCATAGTGTTTCAACCTCTCCTGACGGATCTTTTCTTGCAGTTGGGGGCAATGGTGTCCATCTGTTAAACGTTAATTCCATACCAGCCACAAGTGATATAAATGATACAAACTGGTTATTTATTGGGGTAGGCGCTATGATTGTATTAGGTGGCATTGTCGCTGTTGGAAAAAGAAGGAGAATGGCGCCGGAAGTGATACAAACTTCATCCCAAAAGTCACATAAGCCAGCAAAACGTTCAGCATTAGAACCTAATTTTATACCTACTAAAAACTATTCACCGCTAGAAAAAGCAAAGTCAGCCATTCAAGATGTAGAAATTGATTTACAGGATGCGATGAACAGAGGCGTGAATATTCAACAGAGTATTCAACAATTGTTGCAGGACGCACGAAAAGAAGTTGATGCAGGACATTTTGCAACTGCTAAAGAGTATGCACACAAATGCAGTGAAAATATAAATATTGCAGTGAAGGATTATGAACAACAAAAAGCAGAACAGGCACGCAAGCAGAGAGAGTTAGAGCAGTTGCGAACTGATACAGCAGAAAAAATAAAAATTGCGAAAAATTCACTGGAAAAAGCCAAAAAGCTTGGCGTCACAGTGCAGAGTGGTGAAGAACTAAACACCAAAGCACAGTCTGCTTTTGATGCAAATGATTACAACAGTGCGATAAGTTACGCTAATAAGAGTAGGGGCACAACTGAACAATTAATTGACGAAAGCAAGCCTTCAATTAGCATAGAACTGCCACCAAAGATGGAGTACAAAGCCTGGAAACATCGGGATTTAATAGTAACAAACAAGGGAACTGCTCATGCCGTAGCCATAACGATTACTTTCTTAACAGCTCTTGAGGTGCGAGACTTTAAAATTATCAAAAGACTTGAGGCTGGTAAGCAAAAAACTATAAATGTTAACATAAAACCAACTGAAAAAGGAGAAGTTCCAGTCGACTACGTTGTAGAATTTAAAGATATTTTGGATAGAGTCTACAAGACTGAGGATACAGCAATAATCCAGATAAGTACAGACATAGAGACGGCAGGGGAAAGTGTTACGAGTCCAAGTGAAAAGGTTATGACTGATTCCAATAAGTTTGTGGTTCTCCGAAAAGATGATTTCTTCAATGGGTTTATCCGTCTTAAAATATCAGTACAAAACAAAATGCAGCTTACAGCCACAGATGTCTCCCTTGATATCGAGCATGATGAGAACGTCTTGAGATTCGATCATCACGAACCAAATACTTATGCTATGAAAAAGGAAAAGATTCAGCTTGGAAATATAGCATCAAATGGCGATAAAACAATCGTATTGTATTTTGAGGGCTTAATCTGCTCGAAGGGTGGGGTAATTAATTGCAGGATTGACTACAAAGATGCTTATGGTAAACCTGATTTGGTTAGAATGGAACCTGTAAAAATTCCAATCGTATGCCCATTGTTCAAAACCGAGCAGGACATAAATATTGGCAGGCTGAAGGAACTTGTTGCCTCGCTTCCTGCCCAGAGCAGTAAGGAATTTTTACTGCCCAGTGGAGTTAGTATAAATAAGGCACTGACACTGTGCCGCGAGGTCATCCAAATGCATGATGTGCGCCATGTGAGGACTTTTAAGACTACTGATGACAAGACCTATGAGACATGGTACTACGGAAAGACAAAGGTTAAGATGATCGATCTTGTAATCAAGGCAAGTGTAAGCAAAGAGACTGAAAGAATTGAAATCTTTGTGGCAGCTCCGGATCAGGAAGATATAATAGGTTTGTTTGCTGAGCTTGGACGAAATTTTTCAAAAAGAGGAGAAGCTCTTGGAAAACTCGCACCTGTATTCAATGTCTCCATCAAAGATTCCCAAATAATGCGGAGCAACCTTTTAGGCGCCTGCGATATTAATGGAATATGCGATGGAAATGTGGTAATAGAGGATAGCTGGGTGCGTAGGAGTAGTATTGCAAATAATGCCAACAATGTAAGCATCCACATTAAGGATTCTAATGTCGAGCGGTCAACTATTGGCGCAGGTACGAAGAAGTGCCCAAACTGCGGCATAGAGGTTGAGGATGAACAGAAGTTCTGTCTTGAGTGCGGGGCAAAATTGTGAAAAGAGGAGATTATACTGAGTATGAAAGGAGGACAAGATCATATTTATGAAGGATAGGGAGCGCAAGGATGCCTACCGCAGGCAGGAGCTGGATGCTAAGTTGATGGATGCGGCTAAGCCGGTTTCGGCAGGGGTAGGGGCAGGTGCAAAGGTGAGTAAGTGTCCACACTGCGGGGCTATGGTGTCGGTGCAGGGGAATGCCGGGCTTGTCGCAAAGTGGCATTTCGATAAGGGTCAGGGAATGATTTGGTGGATAGTTCAGGGAATGGGGATAATGGGGTGATCCATGGGATGAGCACGCCCGGATTCGTGGTGGTTGGCGCGATCATCGGGTTGCTGGCGGCATACATGAGGAGGGAAAGAATATGAGACGAATTGAATTTTACGATAGGGAAAAGGAGACGAAAGAGATCATGGATATTCTGAATGCAGAGCCATCCCTGATAACGTTTGTCTACGGTCCGATCAACAGCGGAAAGACCACAATGATTAGCCATCTGGTTAAAGAACTGCCAGATGATTATGCCCCTTTCTACGTCAATCTGCGTGGGAGGTTCATTACTGACTATGAAGACTTCTTAAACATCCTATTCGAGATCGACGAGAGGGGCGGGGTTGATAACGTTTCCGAGTATGCGAAATCGATAATAAAGGATCTGGGAGCAGTCAGTGGAATTCCGATACCAATAAATCTGTTTGAGCGGATATTTGAAAAGAAAGATAAAAGCAAAGATATGTTCAAATACATCGAGCAGTTCTTTACAGAGATATCAAAAAACCGCATTCCGGTGTTGATCATCGATGAGCTGCAGGTGATTGGAGACATAAAGATCAATGAATTATTGATGTATAAATTATTTAATTTTTTTATCAGACTGACAAAGGAATTACATCTGTGCCACATTTTTGCTGTTTCATCGGATTCACTCTTCATCGAGCAGGTTTATAGTGAGGCGATGCTCTCCGGGCGGTGCAGATATCTGCTGGTGGACGATTTTGATAAAGATACGACAATGGGTTTTTTGGAGAACTATGAATTTAGCGAGAAAGAGAAGGAACTTGCATGGAATTATTGCGGGGGTAAGCCAGTTTACCTTGTAGAACTAACAAGGGTAGAAGATGTGGAGAAAATGGTTGCGAAGATGCTAAAGGTCAGAATGAGCCAGATAAGCGAATTATTAAATTCTCTTCTGGCTTACGGAGAGGAGATCGAGTTTCGAGGAGAACTTCACGAAGTTGTCTATGATAACTTAGTAGAGGAGTTATCAAAGTTAAAAGAGAACGTGAACCATGCGTATGGGCATATTACGCCAGAGATAAGCTATCTTGTAAGAAATAACATTATTTTCGTAGACCCATCAGAGAATATGATGAGGGCCCAGTCGAGACTGGATTTGCTTGCGGTGCGAGAGGTGATTGCGGATACGTAGAATTGGGGTCGCAGTCCGGTGTTTATTGACATCAAAAAGAAAATGATAAGCATTGTCTGCCCGGTCCTGAAAAGAAAAGATATCGACGAGGACAGCTGGAGAAATGCAACCGAAGAACTGATAAAAGCCGAAGAGAACACCAAAGACCTTGACATCCCGGCAGAGAACCTGTTCAATATAGCCACCCGTATACTGAAAGATATGAGCATGTACATGATACCGCCGGAGATCACATCCACACCCCAGTTATTCACAGGCGTGGGCATGTTCTATGCCGAAGGTGCTGCCGGACTGCGTTATGCCGCCTATATTGAAGTAGTAGGCGGGCGCAGATCCAGGATGATACTCAAGGCATGGGCTGAGAAGGAGGAAGCTCTGACTGGCTTTTATCACAGGATTCTGGATGAGATCGAGAAAAGGCTTGACATCAAGATATTCATTGAAGAGGGGATAATCCAGTATCATGTACACAAGACTGAAATAAAAGATAACATCATCCAGCGCTCAAACATCGACCTCGGTGCAAGGGCACAATGTCCCGAATGCGGCAGGGAAGTGGAAGCTAACGAGAAATTCTGCCTTGGGTGCGGGGCGAAACTTGGAGGAAATAGCTGATGGAAATGCAAAAATACAGGAAGCTATACGAAAAGGAAATGTAAACATCTCAGACCATGCAGATGATGAGCTTGCAAATGATGCTATCGAAGATAATGACCTGTATTTTTCAGTACTGCATGGTGAAGTGATAGAAGACTATGCTGACGATAAACCATTTCCAAGCTGTCTTATATGTGGTAATGATAAAAATAACAGGCATATCCACAGTGTTTGGGCACATTCAGAAAAGCATGAAATCGCAGTGCTTATAGCTGCATATATACCTGACCCTGAAAGGTGGATTAATTATAAAATGAGAAAACCAAAGAGGTGAAATAAATGAAAAAGATAATCCCGGTCTGTCCCCACTGCGGAGGCGAGGTGGTCGAGAAAACAGTAGAAAAGGTCGTTATAGGAGGCTGTAATTCAGCAGTACTCACGATCGAAGCTGGTGTATGCACGAAATGCGGAGAACGTTACTATGCAAAAAAAACTAATGAGAATATGCAGAAAATCCGAAAAGAGCTTGAGCAGGGATTTACTGAAGCATATCGCTTGATCGGGCATACCTACGCATACGAGGAGGTTGTTGCCTGAAATATATGGTGAACCGATCTGGAATCACGGTGGTGAATGGATTGTTTCAGAGAAAGTCGAAGAAAAGGGTGCTATTATCCAGTACAAAGTTAAAATAATAAACCAGACCCCATGGGCTGAAAAGTAGGTAGATATGGCAAGATTAAAAAAATGTCCTGATTGCGGTGGAAAAATGGAACGAAGTAAAACCAAATTCATCACCGAATCTGAACAAGGATTAATTGCGATTGAAAATGTTGATGCAGATATTTGCACGATCTGCGGCATGGAATACTTAACAGCAGAGTCGGATGAGTACATAGAAAAAACAGTGGAAGAAATATCTGTAAAAAAAATAAAATCTCATCAAGAATCGGTATTTCGAATTGCTGCGAAAGCATAGTTCGTTAAGTAGCGGTAGTAGTAGATGCAAACCTTATGGATCATGGCAAAGAAGATCAACCACGGAGAACACAGAGGGCACAGAGCGTTATTGTTTTCTCTGTGCTCTCTGTGCACTCTGTGGTTATAAACCGTTCCAGGAAATAATAAAAACTATCTGAGTATGAAGCGAAATTAAGAGCGGTGAAATATTATGACAATACGAATGCGTTCTGCGGTGCACACCTTTGCGATAGGGATTATTGCGTTGGTGCTGATAGCAGGTCTCATAAGCACGTGGCATCTCCCACATTGTCGAATTCGGGAGGTGGATCATGGGAGGACTATGAGGAGATAAGCGTACAGGAAAATAGTGGAAAAACCCTTGTAGATTTTCAAGTGCTTGTAGAACTTTCAGGAACGAATTTCCCACTTGAAGCAAAACCCGATGGTATTGACATAAGATTTGCAGATGAAAATAGTAAGGAACTCACTCACTGGATCGAATTGTGGGATTACAGCAGCAATAAAGCAATAATTTGGGTAAAAGTACCAAGAATCCCGGCAAATGGTGAAACCAAATTGCTGATGTACTATAACAATCCGTCAGCAATCGAAGTAAGTAATGGCGAAGCAACATTTGATTTCTTTGATGATTTTGGCGGGACCGGAATAGACGAATCGAAATGGCATATAAATTACGGAAAACCTTCAGTTTCTGATAGTGTTTTGAGTTTAAATGGTGATTGTATTGTATCTGAGAAGGTCGAAGCCTTTGGATATGATCATATTTTCGAATCATTCTCAAAAATAAGCGATACTGGCAATCTGCCAAAGTCCTTGCTGCGTTCAACGAATGACTATAATATACTTGATGCAAACGACAGATTTGAGTTTGGTAGCTGGGAAAATACTGATGAAATGCTTTTGGTAACACTTAATGATAAGATATTTCATTCGAATACAAATAACGAAAGATTCCCAACTTCCTTTGAAGTTCTCGGAATGACAAGGTCATCAGAAAAAATAGAGACATTCCGGCAATATGATCCTAAAATAACAGTTACAAAAAATATACCAAATGATCAACTCTATTTGCAGTTATATTCATGGGGTGGCGAAATCCATTATATAGATTGGGTACGTGTCCGTAAATATACTTCTCCGGAACCTACAGTTATAATTGGAGCTGAAAATCCACTAGGTTCAACACCTCCCGGAACTTTGTCAATACCACCCGGCTGGGTGTTGATCGGTAGTATAATAATTATTTTACTGTTAATCGGTTTACTTCTTCGATATAAGCGAAAGCCTGAAGCAATTGAGAAACCTGCGACCAATGGCACAGTACAATATATTCATATAGGCGATAAAATCGGGAGTCAAGTAAGTGATTCCGTAATCCAGCGTTCCAATTTAGGAGCAGGTAAGATCACGTGTTCAAATTGTGGTAAGGAGGTTGAAGGTGATGAGAAATTCTGCTTTGAATGTGGAGCGAAATTGTAAGAAAAGGAGATTATATGGCCAGTAAAGCTCGACAAGGATGAAATACTAAGTATAGCACATGAATCGACAGTCAGGATCAAGTGTGATCACAATATCCAGGTCGTTATTGATAAGGGAGAGATTGGAGAACTTCTTAAACGAGGCGGAACATTTTGATTAAAATAATAGAATTTCAATGGGATGAAGAAAATGAAAAACACATTCAGTGGAGGCATAACGTAACCAAATTCGAAGTTGAAAGTGTGTTCATTGGTGATCCATATTTCAGGATCGGGAGGGATGGGACGCGGTATGTTTATGGTCAAACAAGTAGTGGGCGGTATTTGTTTGTTGTATATTTATATCTCGGGACAGGAGTTGTCCGGATAATTACTGCAAGAGATATGACAAAACGCGAAAAAAAATTATATCTTAAGAGGTGAATAGTATAATGATGAAAAAAATTCCACAGTTCAAGACGGAACAGGAAATGAGGGACTTCTGGGACACCCACGATTCAGCTGATTATTTTGAAGACATGGATGATGATGAGATATCTGTTGAATTTAAGCGGGATAAAGGTGTTCTGGTCATTCCACTGGGTGAGGAACGTGCAAGGTCAGTGCGGGGAATTGCGCTTGAAGAAGGTATCAGTTCAAATGTTCTTCTGAAAAACTGGATCGATGAATGTATAAAAGCAAGGGAAAAATTGAAAAAATATTCCCGGATCACATAAGGTGTTTTTAAAATGACCTATGAAGCACGAAGTATGCTCCACGGATTAGCAGTAAGGGTACGGCAGACGGCAGGACATGCAAAAAAGCCGTTCGAAACGCCCTTATTGTAATTGAAGAATGGATAGAAACAGCCAAAGAACTGGGATGGAATATTCCAACATCAAAGGGCAGATTGATCTACGCCTGATAAAGACAGGCAGTCATAGCATGCGAATAGGTGGCAGGATTCTATCAGCAATGCTTAATGAAATCTAAAAGGGCATGCAGGTCAAATAATACATTGATAATGGCATCATGCAGAACATATTGCATCTGGTTCCCAGGTCGCACATAGGGATGTAGATGATAATCCAAACATTCTTGCCAGCAACACATCAAGCAAAGGCTTCAAAGGTTTTATCTTGAATGGGGGTGAAAAGTTGAAAATTTTAAAAGTGGAGGGTGAAATTATGCAAGATAATGCCCCGGAAATAAATTCACTTGTAAATGTCCAGGCTGTAAATACTGAATGTGTAGTGAAGAATATAGAATTATCAAATCAAATCCTTTATAAATTGATCCGGAGTTTTGAAAAACCGCATGAACTTCGAAAGTTACGAAAAAAACTATCAAACCTATCCGCGGAAGTTCAAGATAAAAACCTTACAGCATTTAAGAAAAAAATATATTCATACGACAATTTCATAACTGCTGAAAACCAATTACAACAAGCATCTTATGAACTTATTTCCGGATTAGAAGAACATTTGAATGGGAAAATTCATGTTAAAAGTATCTCAATTTTAGTTGATAATCTTGAAAACAGCATCAATTCAAGGCTCATTCCAACCGATGAACTGAAAAACCAATCCCAGGCATCCACAAATAAAGAGGAGTCCCCTATTGGATTGATACCCCGGGATCTGAAGAACGAATTACATCTTTATCTGAACATGCTTCAGACTAAGTACAGCAAGAACAGGCCGGAAATCCTGTTTGGCGGGGATTATGCCGGAGATTTGAACTGGAAATATATCCAGGAACATGATAACATAAAAGCAAAATTAAGTTCATTACTTGAGGTTCCGCTGGTATTGGAAGCCCGCTATCAGAAAAAGGATGTTCGGTTGATCGAGCTGATACAAAAAGATGCAAATAAATTGAAAAAAGGCCAGCATAAATGTGTATGCCTTTTCAGCAGGTCATGGGATGAGGAAATAAAAGATTTTACTCTCAGATTTGTGCATCCGAATTTTGTCCTGTATCTCTATGACCTGAATGAGGAGCTAACTTTTAATAGGAAAAATGAAATGGCACAACATTATGCCTGCTGGTTCAATACAGAACATGACAAACAGAAACTGGACGAGATATTCGAAAGTTTCCTGGACAGCCATGAACATTTCACTGTGCAGGAACTGGAAGATGCACTTGGTTTGAATTATAATGGGGCTGAAAAACTTATCAAAATACAGCTTAGGAAAGGTACTATCCTGGATGTGACCTTTGGCGAGAAAAATCCAAAATATATTAAGGCAAAACCAAAAGAGACAAAAAATAACAATATATAGTATGTGTTGAAAATGCTGATACAAACTCATAAATTAATTTCAATTGCAATACTCATTTTGTCCCTTATTTTTCTCAGTCAAGCCAGCGGGCAAGACAGCATTTACATGCTTTATGAAGGGGATTCAATCGAGATCGCCCAGGGGTATTACCTGAATGTGGTGGATATCGATACATATTATGGTGAGGTTACTTTTTCTTTAAAAACAAACAGCGGAGAGGTTCTATATCAGACTTACAATCTGGAGTCTGAGTTTTATTATGATGACAGTTATTTAACCCTCAGTTTTGATATCGAGAATATATTCACAGGCATTTCAGGTAATGTTGTTAAGATCTCCAATGTTCACCAGTATGTCATACCGATCAACTACGGTACTATTTCCATTTATACAGACCCTGCTTATGTGGATGTGTACCTGGACGGTGAATATCAGGGTGTAAACACCGGCTATTTGTGGATTGATAACTTGAATGAAGGTTACTATGAAGTAGAACTGGTAAAGGACGGCTTCTACACTATTACAGAAGATATCTATGTGTATGCAGGGGAGACCACATACTATACAAAGTACCTGACAACAGTAGGTGAAACTGCTATCAGTGACGATTATTATGTGGATAACGGGGATGAAGATTTTTTTGTTACCATCTTGAGTTTGATCTTTCTGGCAACCATTATACTGGTACCATTATTCTTCCTGCTCATTCTGGTACTTTTATTGCGGAAGAAAAAATCCAGGAAAACAGCGTCCAAATCGGAGCCGCTGCCGGCCGCCTCCCAACCGCCGGCACCACCAGCATCACAACTCAAGTCAGGGGAAGAGCCTATTGAAGTTAAATCAGCTTTTGAATACCCGGGCGCTGTAATCCATTATAAGGTTAAGGTGGAAAACCACGGTCCTGAACCTATCGGGGATATTAAATTTACATTATTTGTCCCTGATGTTTTCTTTATGAAAGATAGGAAAAAATCCATCTCAATGCTTGAATCAGGTGAGGGGAAGACCGTTACCTTTGAGATCAGGCCAACAGGCGAATGCGGTGATTGCATAGTCTCAGGCAGCATCGATTATTACGATTACAGCACAAAGAAACGAATCAAGATGGATATGGAGAATAAAATGGTCAGTATTGTGTGTCCCGTTCTCACCAGAAAAGAGACTGATGAGAAAGCATGGAGGGAGGCAGTCAATAAAATGATCATAGCTGAAGAGGATTCAAAGGATCTGGAGATACCTGCCGAAAACCTGTTCGATATATCAACAAGAGTGCTCAAGGACATGAACCTGTTCATGCTACAACCTGAGACAACTTCAACCCCCCAGTTATTCACAGGTGTTGCCAGATTCTATGCAAAAGGGGCGACCGGATTGCAGTATGCTGCTTATGTTGAGGTAGTGGGTAAGCGCAAGTCACGGCTTATCCTCAAGGCATGGGCAGAAAAGCAGGAGGCACTGATTGGTTTTTACCATAAGATGCTTGAGGAGATCGAAAAGAGGACTGATATTAAGATATTTGTGGACGATAGTATTACTCAATATAATATCAGGAGTACTACCATAAAAGACAGTGTTGTCCAGCGCTCGAACATTGAGACCGGTATGGATGCAGGTGGGCGCACTTGTCCAAATTGCGGCAGGGCTGTGGAGGAAGGGGAGAAGTTCTGCATGGAATGCGGGGAGAAGTTACAGTAAACAGGAAATGCCAAAAAATCGATATATAGTAACCGGGACGGTGCGAGCTGATGCAAAATAGTGGTGATTTCTCGAACTCCTTAAACGCAGGCATATCACGAATCCCTTCAACCCCATTACCAAATGCATCCAGCATAGAAATGTAATACCATGCAACCGAGTCCTTTAATGCATTGAATATATCCCACACACCATCTCCCAGCCTATCGATAAAGTCAATGCTATGTGCCTTGCACTCATTCCAGGTATTACTTATTCCCACGTCCGCATTTATCAGTTATTCCGGCTCAAAAACCACATCTATCAGGGTCGCCACCTCAACCCCTAACTCATCTTTAATATCGGGGAGTGTGTAATCCTCATCTTCTATAACATCATGCATCAATCCCGCGATAACCACATGTTCTGGTGCATTATTTTGGTGCATTATTCTTCATGAGGGTGGAGGCAACATCCAGAGGATGGACAATATAGGGTGTATTGGAGGGGTGGGTATTCTTATTCTATTTTAATAAACGGCAGAATTCCTTCTACATCTCCCAGCTTCTCGGCAAGATCGTCCTCATCCCAGTAAGGTCTTCCCCTGATAATATTCCTGGTACGTTTTTTCCCCACACCCGGAAGCTGGCTTATGAGCTTGGCCCCTGCACTGTTGATGTCAAGTGGATACGGTATTGCGGTTATTGACCGGTGACCGTGACCGGTAACTGTAACATCAATGAACTTGCCGAGTGGCAGCCTGTCAGGTATACCCACCAGCAGGGGATATGATGCCATCTGCCTGCCAAAGGTGATGCCGTCATGCACCTCGCACATAACTTTCTTAAGCACTGTTCCTACAGGTACTAATCGCTCAAGCATGGGCAGGTCTATCTCCTTGCGGACCTTGTCCTTGGATCTCATAAACAGGTCATGATATTTGCCTGTTCCTTCATCCTGCCACATGGAAGTGCCGGGAAATGCCATGACCTGCCTGATATTGATCCTCCTGACCATAAGACCGCTATCCAGCAGCATCTTAAGGAACCGGAAGTTATGGTCGAAGGTCTCTTTATTCTCACCCTTTAATCCGTGGATGATATTCAGGCCCGGCAGTAGTTCGGGCAGGCCGTTATCACCACGCCGGTCCCCTACCCGGTTGACCAGCTTGATTGCTTCCAGCACATCCTCAGGCATGGCCTTCAGGCAGTTTGCCCTGACCACAGCAGGGTCGGCAGATTCCATACCCATGGCCGCCACATCCCCGGATGTGTGGTATTTCACGATAATCCGGGCGATCTGTTCTGATTCCACAGGATAGGCGGCAATGGTACCGGGATTTGCATTGTCCATATGCAGGACTTTCAGTCCCGGCGCAGAATTACGGATACCCCTGTACAGCTGCTCGATGGCATCCGGGTCTGGTACAAGCAGTTCCCCGCCCCAGTCCCTTGCATGATAGGAGAACAGGTCTGGCTGCCTGCCTATCCTGAAATACCTGGCTCCGTGATGGTACAGTGCCCCAACCTCGGATACTACATCCTTGATGTCCCTGAAATTAGGTTCACCATAGAAGGGTTCGGTGCAAAAGGAGCAGTGTTCTGGCCGGGCGCATCCCCTGTAGGTCTCTAGTTCACACATAACATTGGGGTAGTCCGGATGCTGCCTGATCATGAATGCACCTTTGACTCCCCACCGTGCAATCTCCTGTGTGGTGCGCTCCCTGTGGTCTACTGAATCCGGGTCTTTCAATCCCCCCACCGGAGCGAGCATGTCATAGACGAAAGCCTCGATATCTGACTGTGCCAGGGTCAGCCCGGCAAGTTCGAAGCCTGATGCCCGCATGCCGCCCTGACTGCCGTATCCCAGCCTGATCGGGCCGCCGAGTATGACGGGAGTGCCAGCTGCTGCCCTGGTTATATCGCTGATCTCGGATAGGTTGATAGGGGTTCCCCGCAGGTACTTTCCGGGCACGGTCATGCCTGCGATAATGACCATTAATCCGGCGGCATTGAGCATGTCATGGCCCTGGCCTTTGCGTATCTGGTCTATGGTTATGTAATGGATATGTGCCTGGGGGATGCCCTGGTCGATCATGGCGCCGGCAATGTATCTCGGGTAGGGTGAGATGTACGGGGGGACGCCTAAACATGCGGGCTCGTCTACGTATCCGTCGATGATCATTGTGTTAATGGTCAGTGTGTCAATGGTCAGGTACCTCCAAATTTAACGTGTTGTGAATATTTGTGATATTTATATAGTCGTACAATCTATATATTTCACAGTGATTGTCATGGAAATCATTACAGAATATATAACATTCGATACCAAGGGTCACTCAGATATCATCGATATCACCCAGCAGGTGCAGCAGAAGATCAGAAATTCAGGGCTGAACAATGGTTCAGTATTGATATTCGTGCCGGGCGCCACTGGTGCGATGACCACCATTGAATATGAATCGGGCCTGGTAAATGACCTGCAGGATGCACTTGAGAGGATCGCGCCCAAGGGACTGGAATATGCACATAACCTCAAATGGGGGGACGGCAACGGTCATTCTCACGTAAGGGCATCACTGATGGGCCCCAGCCTCACCGTTCCTTTCGTGGACGGGAAGATGACACTTGGAACATGGCAGCAGATCATATTTATTGATATGGATAACAGATCACGTTCAAGGAAACTGGTAGTCCAGGTGACAGGTAAATGAGGACGAAATGGATAAGGGGCATGTATTACGAAAATACATTATGTATAGTTAGAAGCCAAACAATATTGACTAATAAAATTCAAATTCCAACAAGTGATAAGCAATAAACCACAGAGAGCACAGAGGGTACAGAGAGTGAAATCAGATACAAGCTCTGTGTTCTCTGTGGTTAAATTAAAATTATCTGAAGATCAAAATGTCAAGACATTAGTATTAAATATTATGATCTTGACTATAATTACCTCTGGCACATAAGTACAAAAATATATATACTGTATGTATAATATCGGCATCAGTGATTCAATGAACCCTAATATTTCCGGCAAAGTATGGAAATTTGCCGACCACATCGATACTGATGTGATAATCCCAGGGAAATACCTGCGCACCACAGATATGAAGGTATTTGCAGAACATGCCATGGAAGGCATTGACCCTGATTTTTCAAAAAAAGTAAGTCCCGGTGACATCATAGTTGCGGGTGAGAATTTCGGGTGTGGTTCTTCGCGGGAACAGGCTCCCCTAGCTTTGAAATATGCCGGCATATCATGTGTAGTGGC
The DNA here is from genome assembly GCA_014237145.1 of ANME-2 cluster archaeon. Taxonomy (NCBI): domain Archaea; kingdom Methanobacteriati; phylum Methanobacteriota; class Methanomicrobia; order Methanosarcinales; species ANME-2 cluster archaeon. Next base: position 42,075 of record JAAXOC010000110.1, on the reverse strand, counting down.
CAGGTCGTTTGCCAGGATATTTTTCAGGAATGCCATAAATGTAGGCCTCCCAATTATCGAGGCAGATGTCAGGTGCGAGCAGGGTGATATATGCACCGTCGATCTGGGGCAGGGCAGGGTTCAGTGCAATGGGAAGGATTATAGAGGCACAAAACTTCCTGATTTCCTGCAAGAGATACTATCTGACGGCGGCCTTGTCGCACACAGGAAAAAACATGCAAAGAATTGAGGGCGGAAAAGTACAATGATGGTATTTCCGGAAGATTACAAGGTGGTAGGCATCTCATATGAGGACCCCATCGAGAAATTGAAAAAAAAGGCTCCAATCTATTTTGCAACAAAATACATGGTCGCTTATCTACCTGACGGGAATATCAAGATAATAAAGGTAGAAACCGAACCGACAGAAACCCTGCTCACAAAACCCATAAAGCTGGAGATTATTGCAGAAGGTAAAGAGGTAATACTACACAAGGCCGAGCATGATGCCCATAACAGGACCAAATTGATACTACTTGCAATTGAGGATTGTAAAGGTCCGGTGAACACAGTGATCTTCACAGGCAGGGACAAACACATAACTTTTGTACACAAACCCACGATGCTGGATGTCATAAAGATCGAGATCATCGATCTCATCCCGCCCGAACCCCCATGGTTGTCATTTGCCATCCAGCGTCTTGTAGATAGTGGCATCCTGGGTGAATTGAATATTGTCTTTGAAAGAACATTCATTGATATACGGCAGTTCGAAGGGGATAAAATAGTGTACCCCTGTAATGCATCTGAATTAAACGGCAAGTACCTTGACTCCGACGATGATATTGAAGACGGTTCGTTATTGGTGGGCTGCGATATATCCAGGGAGCTATTTGAACTGCGGTTCCCTGATTATACATACAAACAGATCAACATGTGTCCACTTAGGACTGAATTTGTCAAACCTTCAAAACCTTTTATTACAAGATGCTGCCAGACAAAAAAGACCGGACTTATCAATATCAACGGCCATGATGGTGTGGTAGTCCACTGGGGGGCATCAGAATATGATATTGTGGATGCCATACGACTGCTGGTAAGTAGACTGGACGAGGACCTATGAAAATAGCAGTGATTGAGGGCGACGGTATAGGAAAGGAAGTAATTCCTGCTGCTGTCGATGTATTGAACGCTGTGAACCTGGATTTTGAATCGGTACCTGTAGAAGTTGGATCTGGTAAATGGGAGCGCACCGGCCTGGCAATGGATGATGCTGACCTGGAATTAATGCGCAGCTGCGACTGCATCTTGTTCGGTGCAATTACCACACCAAATGACCCAAATTACCAGAGTGTCCTGCTGCGTATCAGGCAGGAACTTGACCTGTATGCCAATATCAGGCCTTTCAGGCCGTTGGGTATTACCATGGACATTCCCTACCACCCCCTGGAACCATTTGATATCATTATTGTCAGGGAGAATACCGAAGGACTTTACGCAGGCATAGAAGATGTGACCCAGAACAGGGCCTGCAGTACCCGTGTGGTAACCAGGAAGGGATGCCTTCGTATTGCAAAGACTGCATGCAAGCTGGCAAAGGGGAGAGGGAATAGTATAACCATCGTCCACAAGGCAAATATACTGAAATCATGCGGCTTTTTCAGGGAGCTTTGTATTGAAGTGGCCAATGAGAACAGTGTATGCTATAATGAGATGCTGGTGGATGCCATGGCTTACAGCCTGGTCCTTAACCCTGAAAGATATGACGTGGTAGTAACCACCAACCTGTTCGGGGATATACTCAGTGATCTTTGCGCTGCACTGGTGGGCAGTCTCGGCCTGTGCCCCAGTGCAAATATTGGTGATAAGTATGCCCTGTTTGAGCCTGTACATGGCTCGGCACCCGACATTGCAGGCAAGGGTATAGCCAATCCACTGGCAGCCATCCTGAGTGTAAAAATGATGCTGGAATGGGCAGGGGAATTTGAAAAAGCTGGACTTGTGCAGTCAGCAGTTGATGATGTACTTCATAAAGGTTTAAGAACTGCTGACCTGGGCGGTTCGGCATCCACAAATGATATAGCAAAAGCAATTGTGGAATATATCAGGTCAGTGCAGTAGAAGCTGTTTTGCAGTTATGGCCACGCTCTCAAAATAGCAGACACCAGTATGCAAATAGGCGGAGTTAATGGTCTGGTTATCGAATATGCACAGCATATGGGAATAAAAGGAATAGTTCTATTAGGCGAGACTGCTTTTCCCGAAACACTGGACATAAAAGCATGCTATGCTGGATTGAAAAAAGCTTCTGAGTCGCTTGGAATTGAAATAGACCTGAGAGGAATCGAGATGTTCTAATATTCAGAACATTTATGGATTCGTATAATTATTAAGCACTTGAAAAAGTGTAAACGATGTATTGAGCCTTTCAAATTAAGGAAGTAAAAAGTATCTCAGAAATTTGTTTATGAAGATTTTAATTTTTATTTCGACTCATGACTATTGTGCTGAATACCAGTAAAAGACACAAAATTGCAGTTGATCCATGGAATCCCGGAGTTTCTGCATCTGCCGGAGTGGGCACAGGTGCTTTGCCTTCCTCGACGATTCTGTAGGTCATGGGAGTATTGAACATTATTTCATTAAGTCTTATTTTCTCATCAACGTTCCCACTGACAACTGTTTTTCCATTTTCTTCTATATTTATGGAAAATGAATACTCACTATTTTTCGGAAGGATAAATTGGACATTGCCTCTGACCCGGCCGGAACCCTGGATCATACCCATTTCATCGCTCTTTGTATAAACAGAATAAGGATCGACCATTGCCCTGACCTCCATAGTGAGAGGTCCGGAATCCCCTCCCTGGTTATATATGCCAGGGGAAACATCCACTACAACTTTCGATACACCGTCCACATATTGTTTGATCACCAGGTTCATATCAGTAAGCAGAATATCTGCAGGTTCTTTCGCATCTTTCCCGGCTTTGACGGTTATAAATTCTCCGTTACTGCTAAGGACATTCCCGTTTTCAAGCAGTTCAACTTCTATTAAGTATTCACCAGGTTCCGGAACACTCAGGGATACACTGTAGTGTGTTTGCGATTTGCTTTTAATGTACCCGATACCTGTTTCCTTTTCAGCCACATTGAGATTAGTGGAAGGATCTTCTACCGTGACCTTCAAAAAAAGAGAACCGCTATCAGTGTTCTGGTTATTCTGTATGTAAGAGGTAATTGTCAGTTCGGCCCCTATGTCTTTTGGAACAGACATTATATCCATATCTGTTATGTGGATTTCATCATATTCCCTAAGACATCCGCTAAAAATGAGACATATAAAGATAAATATTAAAATTAAAATTGAAAATTTCATATGTCTCATAATATCTACTTCACAGTTTTACCTTAAGTAGCAGCACTTCAGTATCTATCAAAATATCTCCATACAGAAGTGATACAATAACATCTGTTTCGCCATTGGGTGCATCCTTCATCACAGGAACTAATAATCCACGTGTATAGGATGTCCCGCCCTTTGCCATCGCCTGTTGAATAGTAAAGCTGTCATTGCCGCCGATTCTTTCATTTTCCACATTGTAATGTACGACCAGGGTATTTTCGTCTATCGTGGTCTGTCCATTGTTCTTCACAAAAAAGGATATTGTGGCATTTTCACCTTTTTTAAGTTCCCATTTTTCCACAGGGGAATCAAGCAGGTTTTGCATATCCTTTACAAAACCAACGGACTGGAGTTCAGCATCTGGAAACACAATGGTTTCAACAGGAACGGTTTTTGTTTGAACTATAGGCTTTCCTTTCCCATCCCTCCCGGAAGCATAGGATATGGTAAGGTCATTGGTATCTGAGGCTATTTGATAACCAGGTGACTCGATATTAAAACCTAACGGTAATGCAACTGTAACATCATCTGTTTTTCCAGGAATATTTAACATCCCGCTATCAAGGACCTTAAAATTTCCAAACGAGGTTACTGTAACAGAATCAATGGGTTCATTGGCGGTATTAACAATAGTCACACTAACATACTGTTCCTGGTATTCTGCCATAGATATATAAATGCTGTTTACTGTAATGTTATCCGGATTAACAGGATCAACAGGTTGTGTACCTGATGTGCAACCTGAGATTAAAATTACTGATAAGATCATAAGACCGATATAAATTCGATTCATAGTAGACACCTAAAAGGTAAATTACAATCATACAATATATACTTTTTTAATCTTATGTGAAACTAACCGTGAAATATTTGAATTTCTTTTTGTATAAAATAAGCTGAGGCTGGTATATATGCTGCTCAGGAGGGAGGTTATAGAGTGAACCTGGCTGAATCTCCAAATCCATATCCCCCATCCTTAAATACTTCCTTAAACAATTATGTTTAATGGCACAAACTAACAACCCGATCATGAGTCCCACCATCGCAAAGATCCTCTCAGGATACGACCGGGACAACCTCACCATTGCTACAGTAACAAGTCACACCAGCCTTCAATTATTCGACGGCGCACGCAAGGAAGGCTTAAAGACCATCGGCATCTCCATCGGTAAACCCCCTAAATTCTATGACGCTTTTCCCCTTGCAAAACCCGATGAATTCATAATCGTGGACAGCTATGCCGAAATCCTGGATAAAGCCCCGGAACTGGCAGAGAAAAACGCTATAGTCATCCCTACCGGCTCATTTGTGGAATACCTGGGGCACGAGAAATTCATGGACCTGGAACTGCCCACCTTCGGCAACCGGCACGTACTTGAATGGGAATCGGACCGAGACAAAGAACGCCACTGGCTGGAAGGCGCAGGCATATCAATGCCAAAAAAGATCGATGACCCAAAGGATATCAAATCCCCTGTCATGGTCAAGTACCACGGTGCCAAAGGCGGGCGTGGCTTCTTTGTAGCCAAGAACAAATCAGAGTTCTACCAGCGTCTTGACGAATCCCAGCCCTACACCATCCAGGAATTCATTGTGGGCACCCGCTACTACCTGCATTACTTCTACTCCCCCTTACCGACCGAAGGATATACACTGAGCAAAGGCACCCTTGAGCTAATGAGCATGGACCGGCGTGTGGAATCCAATGCCGATGAGATATTCAGGCTGGGCTCGCCCCGTGAACTGGAGGATGCGGGTGTGTATCCCACCTTCGTGGTAACAGGCAACATACCACTGGTCGCCCGCGAGTCCCTGCTGCCCAAGATATTTGAACTGGGCGAACAGGTAGTGGAAAGTTCCCTTGACCTGTTCGGAGGCATGATAGGACCGTTCTGCCTTGAGACCGTGTGCACAGATGAACTGGAATTCCGCATCTTCGAAATATCGGCACGCATCGTTGCAGGCACCAACCTGTATATGTCAGGTTCACCCTACTCAGACCTGATAGGTCCCAACTTTTCCACAGGACGCAGGATAGCCAGGGAGATCAAAAAGGCAGTGAAGCACGATAAACTTGAAGAGGTACTGTCTTGAATAAGACGCATGATACAATCCATGATATTATCAATGCAGCAGTCACTGGCGTACTGGCTGCCAGGGGGTTAAAGAACAATATGCAGGGATATTATGGAACTTAAAAATTTTTTACAGCAGAACGGTTTTGATGCCTACCTGCTGCATGCCGACAGCCACCGCAGCCCGGATATATACTATGCCACCAGGTTCCTGGCACCTGACGCTTTCACATACCTGCATGCCGGAGGGGATATCCTGCTGGTATCAAGTATGGAAAAAGGCCGGGCTGAGAAGGAATCCGGGATAAACGATGTCAGGTCTTCGTCCGATTACGGACTCATGGATGAATTGAAGTGGCACAATGACAGCGGCGTAGTATACTGCAAAGTGCTGGCCAGGCTGCTGGAAAAAGAAGGGTGCAGCACCATTGCAGTGCCCAGGGACTTTCCACTGTTCTTTGGTGAATGCCTGAAGGCTGAGGGTTTCAAGATCACAAGTGTCAAGAGCCCTATTGCAAGGTTGAGGGAAAATAAGACCGGATCAGAGATCCGGGCCATCACGGCGGTCCAGCGCATATGCGAACAAGCTGTGGCACTGGCCATTGAATTTATTAGCAGGGCACAGGTCAGTGATGATGAATTGATCCATAATGGCACCCCCCTCACTGCCGAAGCAGTCAGGGCAGTCATACACCACTCTTTGCTGGATCACAGCTGCGAGGCTGATGACACTATTGTGGCCTGCGGACCCGGTTCTGCTGACCCCCACTGGCAGGGAAGCGGAGTACTGAAGGCCCACCAGCCTATCGTACTGGACGTGTTCCCCCGTCATATGGTGAGCCGGTATTACTGCGACATGAGCAGGACCGTTGTCATTGGTGAGCCGGATCCCAGGATCGTAGAAATGCATAGCGCAGTAGTGGAAGCACAGGAGACCGCATTTGGGCTTATCAGACCCGGGGTAAATGGCAGTGATGTGCACCAGGCGGTATGCGATACACTGGACGATGCCGGTTTTAAGGTTGGGGATGATGAAGGTTTTATCCATTCTACGGGTCACGGCGTGGGGCTTGAAGTACATGAAAAACCGGGCCTGGGTTTGCAGGATGTTGAACTGGAGGTGGGGAATGTGGTGACAGTGGAACCCGGACTGTATTATAAGGACGTGGGTGGCGTACGTGTGGAGGATATGGTAGTGGTCACTGATGTCGGATGCAAGAATTTAACTATATTTGATAAGAATCTACAGTTATGAATAATCACAGGTGATGTTAGTAATGGACGAAAACGAGTTGGTCAAGGAAATCAATGAAATAGTCACGAAATACACAACTGCCGGTAAGATACTTGCCCGTGTCAGGAAAGAGACCGCAAAACAGGTTCAGGTGGGTGCGTCCCTGCTTGATGTGGCAAACTTCGGCGAGAACATGATCCGTAAAGAAGGGGGTGAGCCGGCATTTCCAATAAACATATCCTGCAACGAGGAGGCTGCCCATGCCACACCCACAAAGGAAGATACTGATGTGTTCGGCGAGGATATGGTCAAACTGGATATCGGTGTGCATATCGATGGATACATTGCCGATACAGCCATCACTGTGGACTTATCAGGGCACCCTGAACTGGTTGATGCAGCCGAAGCAGCCCTTGAAGCTGCCATCCAGGCCGTACATGCAGGAATTAACACAGCAGAACTGGGAGTGATCATCAATGATACCATTACAGGTTTTGGGTATAAACCCGTGGCTAACCTGACAGGGCACGGTCTGGCCCAGTATATGCAGCATGTGCCGCCTACTATACCCAATATCCCTGTTGATTCCGGTGTTATCCTTGAAGTGGGGCAGGTGGTGGCCATAGAACCTTTTGCCACCGACGGCAGGGGATATGTGAGTGAGGGGGCAGGTACTGAGATATATAATAAGGTTGGCAACAAGCCCATCCGGGCTCCCGCTGCCAGGGCCATCTTAAAAGAGATCGAACCATTCAGGACACTGCCCTTTGCAAAGCGGTGGCTCAATTCAAAGCACCTGGACTTTGCAATGCTGCAGCTTGAAAAGAACGGGAACATTTCCTCTTATCCGGTACTGAAAGAGGAAACTGGGAAACTGGTCTCCCAGGCAGAACATACCTTAATGGTCGAAGAGGACGGCTGTACGGTAATAACCAGGTGATCATGGTACGTCTTAGAATAATTGCAGGACTATTTGGAATAACAATATTTGCAGCCCTGGTTACCGGAAGTGCCAGCGCCGAATATAACTGGAGCAACCAGGTCATTATTCATTTGGACGGCATGGAATGGCAGTACACAGAAGAGCTGTCTGATATGGATTCCTTTGTATTCAAATACGATATCGATAACAAGCAGGGGAACAAGGACGATTTTGTCAGTACATCGGAACTGATGAAGGCAGACAAGCGGATGAGGGAACGTTTCAGGGATGCTATTGAACGTGAAACGGATGTCAGGATAGACAATTCTTCACTTGGTATTGAGGTACTGGATATCGATGCTTCACTTTCTAAAAATGCACTGGGCCCCGTCAAGAGCATGACAGAATTGACAAACACCTACAGGGTAACATACTCATTTTCGGGAGGACTGCTGGAAAATGGCAGTACCATATGGTTCCTTGGAGAACCCGGGTCGCTGCTGTCAGTTAGTTTCCCTGAAGGTATGCAGATCATATCGACCAAGGGTATTGATAATGTGAGCATCAGGACATCTGATCTTTCTGGTAGGTTCGGTGCAATAAATGAGAGTATTGATGCGACTAACAATGTAAGTGCAACTGTTGAAGGTGCGACTGACAATGTAAGTGCAACTGTTGAAGGTGCGACTGACAATGTAAGTGCAACTGATGAGGGTATGACTGACAATGTAAGTGCAACTGACAATGAAGGTGCCGATGCAGAGGGAGCAGAAATAACTTACATTATAGATATAGTTCCGCCACCGCAAAACAACCTGTCAGAAGAGCCGGGAGAGAACGAGTCCACAATCCCTGTTCCCACTGAAATGCCATTCATGGGGGCCGTTTACGTGCTATTGGTGATAGCAGCCGCGGTATTATTATTAAAAGATTGAATACATTTAATATTGATGAATATTGATGTAGTGGCGGGTAGTTGGAATATAATGAAGCGAACGACAGATATGAAGAGTATTCAGCCGGATGAGGTACAGAGCATCCAACCAGATGAGGTTTGCATCTTCATCCCCACAATGAATGAATCCCATACCATAGGTGATCTGGTCGACGAATTCATGTCAATGGGATTTTCCAATATCCTGGTACTGGACGGCCACAGCAAGGATGGTACGGCAGATATTGCCAGGGAGAAGGGTGCCAATGTCGTAATGCAGACCGGTAAGGGAAAAGGACAGGCTGTTATGCAGGCCTTTGACATTATCGACAGCCCGTATCTGATCATGATAGACGGTGATGGTACATACCTGCCTGGTGAAGTTAACCTCATCATGGATGCACTTGCAGAAGGGGCCGGACATGTTATAGGTAACAGGTTTGCAAACCCGGGTAAAGATGCCTTCACCAGATTGAACAAGATAGGGAACAGGATCCTTAACAAGCTCTTTGGATTCGCTTATGGGGAATGGCTCAGTGATATATTATCCGGATACAGGGGTTTCACAAGGGAGACAATCTCAAATATGGTACTGAACCAGACCGGGTTTGAGATAGAGACCGAGATCACTGTTGAATGTGTCAGGCAAGAGGTTGATATCAAAGTGGTACCCATTACTTACCTTGCCAGGCCCGGAGGGGCAGCCACTAAGTTAAATCCTATAACCGACGGGTTCAGGATAGGGAGGACGATATTCAAAATGGCAAAAATGAATAATCCTTTATTTTATTTCAGTGTGATGGGAGGAGTGACCATTCTTATCGGATTGGTCATCGGTATATACGTTGTGAACGAGTGGATGGCCGGGGTCACACATGTTTTGCTGGCGATGTTGACCACACTTATCATAATAGGCGGGATACAGATGTTCATCTTTGCTATGATGGGTGATCTTATCGCTTCTCTTCACAAGGAAACAATGAGGGCTCTTAGAAAACAGAAGTAACAATAGGAGTTGTGGGGACACCATCACTATATCTGGCAAGTTGCATCAAAACACTATCATTGCATCCACAAATTCATCAGCAAGAAAAACATATTAAGAAGTAGTTGAATATTGTTTTAATAGGATAAGATCCCTCAGATGGGATTTATCAGTACATTAACAGGAGGTTAAGAATGGTAGTAAAAAAGTATGAAGCTAATGGTATTACGCTCGAGATAGATAATGACAAATGTGTAGGTGCTGGCGAATGTGTGGACGTATGTCCGGTAGAAGTATTTGAACTGGTTGACGACAAAGCCACAGCGCCCAATATCGAAGAATGCACTGAATGCTGCCTGTGCGTGGACTCATGTCCGGCAAGCGCCATTAGTCATAATTCTTGTTGATCTGCTGTAACTTTACCGGAACATGTTCATTCCGGACAATTTCCTGTATTTCCGGATAGCTTTGAGTTTTACGGGTATTCAAGGGTATTGCCGGATCTAAACGTAACCGTTAGTTATTTTGTGGGAATAAATCATCATCCGATCAAATCACCAAACTTATCTTTTCTAATGCTGTAACTACTTCAGGTTTTAAGATGGAAAGAAAAGAGTTCAGGGAACTGATATCATCACAGCATGCCAGGCAGGTTATCAGCCAGATACACCTTGAGCCCGGGATATTGGAACTGGGATTGAAAGAAGCCCTGGGTAGAGTGCTGGCTGAGGATATTACTGCAGAGGTGGATGTCCCGGGTTTTGACCGTGCCTCTATGGATGGATATGCCGTACGTGCAAAAGATACATATCTGGCAAGAGAGGACAAGCCGGTAACACTAAAACTTGCAGGCAGTGTTGATACAGGCTCTGTTCCTGATGTTAAGGTAAGCAAAGGTACGGCAGTGGAGATATCAACCGGTGCCATGATGCCTGTCGGTGCCGATGCGGTAGTGATGGTAGAATACACCAGGACTGAAGGCAGCAGCGTCCATATTATGCGTCCGGTCTCTGTTAATGAGAATGTTATCCATGCGGGCTCGGATATCATGGTGGGAGAAAGAGTGCTGCAGGCAGGTACCAGGTTGACACCAAGGGAGATCGGTGTGCTGTCTGCAGTAGGAGTGCAGCACATTAAGGCCAGGAATCTGGTCGTAGGAATAATATCAACAGGGTCGGAACTTGTCCCGCCAGGCAGCAAACTGGGGTCGGGTATGGTCTATGATATCAATTCATATTCTATTGGTGCAGCAGCCAGGGAATGTGGTGCAGAGGTCAAGTACTATGGTATTGTCAGGGACAACCGTCCCTATATGGAAGAGATACTGGGCCGTGCCGTGGATGAATGCCAGCTCGTAATAACATCGGGCAGCACTTCGGCTGGTGCAGGTGATATGATGTACCGTATCATAGGTGAGCGTGGCAAGGAACTTATCCATGGTATCGATATCAAGCCAGGAAAACCAGTAATAGTTGGCATAGTGGATGACACACCAGTCTTCGGGCTGCCAGGTTATCCAACATCCGCACTCACAATTTTCAATGAATTCACTGCACCTCTTATCAGGCATACCCTGGGATTATCCAGCTCAAGGTCCACGGTAAGGGCACAAATGGCAGTGGATTATCATTCACCAGGGCGGCGGCAGTTACTAACAGTGGGTCTTGTAAGAGGCCAGGCATATCCGGTAGATAAGGGGTCCGGTGCCATAACAACACTGGCAGATGCAGATGGTTTCATTGAGATAGACCCCAGGGTAGAGATGCTTGATGCAGGTGATGAAGTGGTAGTTACCCTGATGGGGGATGTAAAATCCCCTGACGTGCTTTTCATAGGCAGCCATTGCCTGGGTTTTGAGGCACTGATGCGCCTTTTGCCCTTTAGTGTGAGAATGATAAATACCGGCAGTACAGGAGGAATGATAGCGGTAAGGGATGGGATCGCTGACATGGGCGGAGTGCATCTGATGGACGAAACAGGGAAGTACAACCTCTCGTTCTTCAAGACCTTTGGACTGGATAATGCCGTGCTTGTCAAAGGTTACCTGCGGGACCAGGGACTTATTGTAGAACCTGGCAGTGACATTGTGGGATTTGAAGACATTGTGGGCAGAAGGATGATAAACCGTACGCGGGGTTCGGGCACAAGGGTGTTTACGGATATGAAACTAAAGGAAGTGGCCAAAAAGAGAAAAACAGGATTTGATGAACTGTGTGCTGCAATCGAAGGATATGATACAGAGGCCAGAACACACAGTGCAGTTGCGGCGTCCGTTCGTTTGGGAAGAGCTGATGTGGGTGTAGGGATCAGGTCGGCGGCTGAATTGAACGGGTTGAAATTCATCTATATTGCTGATGAGGAATATGATTTTGTCGTACAGGAAAAGTTCATTGAAAGTGAGATGGGCAAGATATTCCTTGAAGTACTGCAAAGTGACGAATTTTGTGACAGTTTGCCTGCAGGTATGAGGACATATAACATGAGCGGTAAGGTCATGGATAATGATATGTAAATCATACATTATTACAGTCGAAAACATTCTGAACTACACGATTACAGCAAGAAAATGCTCCCTTCGGTCACATTTGCTTGGAGTCATAATCTTATAGATTAGATACAGCAGAAAACCGCAAATTTAATCTTAAGGGCAGATAATGGCATACAATCAATTAATATAATACAGGGGCAATTGTTTTATCTCTTTGTGCTTAAATAACCATATCAGGTAAACTTTATGTACATATGAATTATTAATAAAAGTTTGAAATTCTATTGGGCTGGATGTATCTCCCCTTTGAACAAAGTAAAAAATGGTGGAAACTACGGATGGGAAATATTAAAATCGGGATTGTAGGGATCGGTAATTGTGCAAGTTCATTGATCCAGGGCCTTGAGTACTATAAAAACAGGGACAGCAATGATTCAAATGGATTGATGCACTGGGATATCAGCGGTTATAAGCCTTATAATATCGAAGTAGTTGCTGCTTTTGATATTGACAAGCGTAAAGTGGGTGTGGATGTTTCCAAAGCCATTTTTACATTGCCGAACTGTACAACAACATTTTGCAGTGAAATCCCAAAAACAGGTATCAGGGTAAGTATGGGAAAGGCACTTGACGGCTATTCTTCCCATATGGCGGATTATGACGAAGATCGTACATTCATACTGTCCGATGAGAAAGAACCATCAAAAGAAGACGTAGTAAGGATATTACAGGAATCCGGTGCTGAGATGCTCCTGAACTACTGCCCGGTTGGCTCAGAAGATGCTTCAAAATTCTATGCTGAATGTGCCCTGGAAGCAGGTGTGGGTTTTATTAATAATATTCCTGTCTTTATTGCCAGTGACCCTGTGTGGGCGGCAAAGTTTGAGGAAAAGGGTATCCCAATAATCGGGGATGACATAAAGGCCCAGATCGGTGCCACTATCACACACAGGACACTGGTGGACCTGTTCGAAAAGAGGGGAGTTAAACTGGATAGAACCTACCAGTTGAATACAGGCGGCAATACTGACTTTCTTAATATGCTCAACAGGAACAGGCTTGCTTCTAAGAAGACATCAAAAACAGAAGCAGTCCAATCAGTACTTGGTGAAAGACTTGATCCTGACAACATCCATATCGGGCCAAGTGATTATGTTCCCTGGCAGAAGGATAACAAGGTTTGTTTTATCAGGATGGAGGGCAGGCTTTTCGGCGATGTTCCCATGGACCTGGAACTGCGGTTGTCTGTTGAGGACTCCCCTAATTCGGCAGGAGTATCCATTGATGCCATCAGGTGCTGCAAGCTGGCGCTCGAAAGGGGCATTGGTGGTGCACTTTTATCTCCTTCATCCTTTTTCATGAAGCATCCTCCGGAACAATATACTGATGATGTGGCATACCAGTACACAGAGGATTTCATAGCAGATAAAAGAGAGAATTAACTTTGGTACACATCTGAATTAGTATACATTTTGTCCCATGGCATAGAATTCATATACATTTTATCCCATGGCATAGAATTCATATACATTTTATCCCATGGCATAGAATTCATATACATTTTGTCCCATGGCATAGAATTCATATACATTTTATCCCAAGGCCCATGGAATTCGCATATTTTTTATAGTGAAATCATATATTAGTATGCATGAGCGAGAACCTGGAGAATATCATAACCAAGGGATTCCATTCCTGGACCCATAATCTTAACATCTGTATCCCACTGCTCATCAACTATGTGGTACAGTTCACTGTCATGTTCTTTGCTGCCATAGCAGCAATGTTGTTATTTTTCGGCCAGAACCTCTCAGGTATGGCTTCCATGACAGAGGATGAATTATTTGACCTGATGTCGGTTTCCATTATGGAGAATCTCACAGGCGTAATAATCATAGCCTTTTTGGTCTTCCTTATACTGGTACTGTTCGATGCATATTTCTTTGCAGGTGCGGTGGGTATGAGCCAGAACGCAACTTCAAGGGGTGATACCTCTATTACAGATATGTTCAATGCAGGCAGCAGCAATTTTATCAATATCTTTTTGGCTAATTTCCTGATAATGCTGATGATGATCGCAGGGATCATTTTCGTGGTGCCAGGTGCCATTTTGACCAGGAATTACATGGAGGTTGTGGAATCCACCCAGTTCACATCCGGCATACTTCTACTGCTCATGGGCATAGTAATATGGGTTATTTACCTGCTGGTCCTGAATGTGGTCCTTGCAATCGTGCTCTATTCCATAGTGATAGAAAGAACCGGGGCCATGGATGGGATCATAAGGGGATATGAGTTCTTCATGGAGAACAAGCTTAGTGTATTTATCCTGTGGCTGGTCATCTTCCTACTTTCCACTGTGGTGACAGTTATTTTCTTTTTTGCGGGTAAGGTAATTGCCCTTATTGGCAGTGATGGGTTGAACATGATCTGGTCACTGGGCAGCCAGGTATTGATACTGGTGACCATCCAGCCGTTAATAGTGATCTGGTGGACCCGGCTGTATATGGTCAGGACCGGAAAGGACATTCATATTGATGAACTCCTGACAGGTGATTGGGAGTGATCAGGGTAAATAATATTTAACCTCCCGACATTACAAATCAAATCTTAAACAAACATCTGATAGCAAGCAAGTGATAAACTATGGATATATATGACAGTGTTATCGAACTGGCCAAGAGGCGCGGCTTCCTCTGGAACTCGTTCGAAATTTACGGCGGAACAGCCGGGTTCTATGACTACGGGCCTCTGGGCGCCATGCTTAAGCGCAGGATAGAAAATATCTGGCGCGATATTTATGTCATTAACGAAGGTTACTACGAAATTGAGGTGCCTACCATCGGTATAGAGGACGTGTTCGTAGCTTCAGGACACGTTGGTGGGTTCTCAGACCCGCTGACCGAATGTGTGAAGTGCCACGAATCTTTCAGGGCAGACCATCTCGTAGAGGATTTTGCCCGCAATCCTGACACGCTAACCCCGGATGAACTTTCTGTTATTATCAAGGAGAATAATATCAGATGTCCTGACTGCGGTGGCGAACTGGGCGGCGTGTACGAGTTCAACCTCATGTTCAGCACATCCATCGGTCCCGGCTCCAAACGTGTCGGTTACCTGCGTCCTGAAACCGCACAGGGCATGTTCGTGGATTTCCCCAGGCTGCTGCGCTTTTACAGGGAAAAACTGCCCTTTGGCGTCACCCAGATAGGAAAAGCATACCGCAATGAGATATCACCACGCCAGGGTGTCATCAGGTTGCGGGAGTTCACCCAGGCAGAGGCTGAGATCTTCGTAGACCCCAGGGACAAGAGTCATCCCGGCTTCGACAGCATCCGGGATAATGTGCTGATCCTGTATTCAGACCCGGCCCAGTCATCAGGCAAGGACCAGATCGAGATGAGCCTGGGCGAGGCAGTGGAGCAGGGTATAATCGCCCACCAGTTCCTGGCATATGCACTTGCAATGACCCACCAGTTCCTGGTGCGGGTGGGCGTATCCCCTGAACGGCTGCGCTTCAGGCAGCATATGAAGGATGAGATGGCCCATTATGCAATAGACTGTTGGGATGCCGAAATACTGTCGGACAGGTTCGGCTGGGTGGAGATCGTGGGTATAGCCGACCGTACCGACTATGACCTTAAAGCCCACAGCAGGGTGAGCAAGGCCGACCTGTCAGTGTACGTGGAATATGATGAACCCAGGGTTGTGGAAAAAGTGGTGGTCAAACCTGATATGGGTAAGATAGGACCTGCATTCAAGGGCAAGGCAAAGGCCGTAATGGATGCATTGAAGTCAATGGATGCCGGAAATAAATTAGATTCAAAAAGCAATCAGATGATCAGTATCCAGGTTGACGGAGAACAGGTGGACATACCTCCTGATATGTACGAGATACAGCAGGTGACCGAGACCATACACGGTGAGAACATCGTGCCCCATGTTATTGAACCCTCATTCGGTATAGACCGTATTATCTATGCGGTGCTCGAACATGCTTTCAGGGAAGAGGAAGTGCATGGCGAAGACGTGGTGAAGGGCGAGGACGAAGTACAGGGTAAAGACAAGGTGAAGAGCGAGGATGAAGGTAGGATCGTACTTGGACTGAAGAGCGAAGTAGCGCCGGTACAGGCTGCCGTGCTGCCGCTGTTGACCCGTGAGGAACTGATAGAGCCTGCACGAAATATAGAATCCGCGCTCAAGCACAAAGGTGTGATGGCGGCCTATGATGATTCGGGCACTATCGGCAGACGTTACCGCAGGAATGACGAGATCGGCACGCCGTATTCCATTACAGTAGATTACGATACCCTGGAGGACGGTACGATCACCATCCGTGACCGCGATTCCATGAAGCAGGTCCGCGCCCCTGCTGATACCATCGCAGACACCATACATGACCTGATACAAGGCTATACCAGATTCGAGGATGCCGGTACCCCAATTGCATAATAATTGATAATATTACATAATTATGTCTGTCATTCTCTCAAAAGAGCTGCTCCGTAAATCCATTCATTTAGCAGGGATGCTCATCCTGGTGATCTATTATTTCACAGACCGTTTTACTGTCCTGTTCTGGCTTGTCCCGCTCGTATTCGTAACACTGCAGTTAGAATGGATGAGACTGAGCGGATCTTTCAGGTATCCGGCAGTCCTCCTGCGCCCATCCGAAGAGCATAGGGTGGCAGGGTATGTCTATTCTATTACTGCAGCCTGTATTGTTATTGCACTGTTCCCGAAGACCATTGCCATAACTGCGCTGACCATGGCAGTCCTGGGTGATTTTTCTTCGGGTATTGCTGGTGCCATGTGGGGTAAAAAAGCCGATGTGAGGCAGATGCGCCTGCCAATAAAACCTGTACCGATTTTGCTGGTAATGTTGCTGGTAAGTTTTTTTACCGGTTACCTTGCAGCCCATGCGCCCGGACTGGCACCGCTGCCAGCTTATTCAGTGGCACTGGGCGCCCTGGGTGCGACACTGGCCGACGGCGTACCCTGGCAGATACGCGGGCGCGTGCTGGACGATAACCTTACCATACCTCTGGTATCTGCGTTATTGATGCTGTTATCTATGGGAATTTAGACGTTTAGCATTGCCTGGGTATTCTCGGAATTTCAAGCAACAAATTATTTAAACTATACCACATAGAACATATCCTATGCGGTATATAATTAAAAGCATCTATCCCGTACAAGAGCGAAGGTATTTTACTGACAGGGAAGCTGAACTTGCCATGCTTGCCAGAAATAGCGAGAGGATCTTAGACGGCTCTGGCAAAAACATATGCTTCATAGGTCTTCGCAGAATTGGTAAAAGTTTGATACTTAAGGAATACATTTCAAGGGAAAAAGATAAACCTATCCTTCCGGTTTACATGGACCTTGAGCGCCTGGACACCACACCTGAATTTTTTGCAGTCCAGTATGTGGGCCAGATCTTGCGTTGGTTCCTGGACGACGTAGATATAGTCCCTTATCTTGATATTAATGGTCTTGTCAAAAAAGTAGCAGACACTAACAGTAATACGGCTGTAGAAACGGTTCATTCGATATTCGATGAACTCAATAAAGCGAAACCAAATCAGCGCTTGTTACTGGAACTTGCATTTATTTTTCCAGAAAGGTTTGCGAATGAACAGGACATTCATATCATACTTATGCTTGATGAGTTCCAGCGAATACATGAGATTGATAATTTTCCGCAAATACATGACATAATTGGTCTGCTGCGTTCCATAATCCAGACCCAGTCAAGAACTCATTATGTAGTCGCCGGTTCTGCGATAAGGATGCTTGAGAAGGTGTTCGGGGAAGCAGACTCCCCATTTTTTGCCCAGTTCAGGGTGGAAAGGGTGGCATACTTTGAGAAAAAAGCAACTTTTGACCTGGCGCAAAAGATAACAGGCATTAGCGATTCAAAGGTCCTGGGGAAGATACATGACCTGACATTCGGGCATCCATATTACATTTATTCCATTTGTGAGCGCCTGAATGAACTTGGTGAGATGAATGTAAACGGGGCCAGAAAAGCCTTTGCACTTGAAGCGCTGCTTAAAAATGGCAGTATAAATCTTATGTGCAGGTATTTTTTCGAGAACAGCATGTCCAGGGTTCGCGGGGATGCGCTTATGAGGACAATACTTCACCAACTGGCAAAAGAAGATGGAGTAAGGCTTACAGATATCGCACAGTCTATCAAACGCAAAGACGGGGTCACAAGGAACATGCTTGAACGCCTGATAGATATTGACCTGATCGTGAAGGAGGATAAACGCTATTATTTCCGGGACCCGGTCTTACGATACTGGATAATGAATGTATACGAAGGTGTTGAGTTTGATACCATGCCCGGCAAAAGGGTTATTGAAGATATGGTGCGTGACATTGAAGAGAAGTTCGAGAAAGCATCTACTGAACTCGGTATTGCAAAAGAATATGAATTGAAGTATGCTCTTGAAAAGTACCTTGGATTTCATCTTGACAAATATTTAAAAGATGGTATTGAGTTCGACCTGGTAGGTGTAAATGACGATATTGTGCATATCTTTGAGATCAAATGGCGCGCTAAAGAAACAGGTTACAGGGAAATCGAAAAATTCATGGCAAAGACCACAGCATCAGAATTTGCACAACATCCCAGGAAACTTATATTGATAAGCAGGCGC
Organism: ANME-2 cluster archaeon; assembly: GCA_014237145.1. Lineage (NCBI taxonomy): Archaea > Methanobacteriati > Methanobacteriota > Methanomicrobia > Methanosarcinales > ANME-2 cluster archaeon. Next base: position 23,384 of record JAAXOC010000110.1, on the reverse strand, counting down.
GGGTTTACCAGGCAGGCCACAGAGTATGCCAAAAGCAAGAAAATAATATTGGTTACACAAAGTGAGATTCCAGCGATCAAGGAACTTATCAGGTAAAACTGGTTGGAAACTACATCACATAGAATATATTCTATCTGGCATAATTCGTTTTAAAATTCTGTAATAGCCCAATAGTGTTCTCTACCCCCATTGCCACGCCTTCCACCTCGATACCGCCCTTGCCCTTGGCACCGTCCCCCACGATGTAAAGTCCCTTAATGGGCGTGGTATTGCCCAGGTCTGACCCCGAACCTGCCCGGTTCACAGGCCAGCCGTTCCGGTAGGTCTGGACCATCAGTACCTCATAGTCATCTTTGTGGAATATATCTTCAAGGTCTTTCAGTCCCAGTTCTATCTCAGACTGGATATCATCAGATTGTAATGCCTGATGTGACATGATCAGATGTTTTCCAGGCGGTGCCAGGGACGGGTCTATAGATGTAACCTCGTTGATGCCGTTTACCCGCCTGGCATAAGGCGTGAGCAATATACCGCTATGCCCTATCAGCGGCATGTTTGCGCCCAGGCATATCTTGATACCTGGCGCTGGTCTGGCCGAATTCAGTGCTGCTGTGTATTCTTTGAACTCATCTGTGTCAGGGTGGTCATATAACTGTGCTGTTAACTGGTGCCCGATATCGCTTATGACTACATCCCCCGGTATTGTCTCGCCACCGGCCTCAACTCCCACTGCCCTGCTGTCCACTATCAGTATCTGGTCGACCTGACTATTGGTATGTATTATGCCGCCGCCTGAGAGTATGACCTGTTCCAGGGCATTGATGATGGCACTGCACCCCCCCATAGGCACGCCTGGACCGCCATAGCGGCGCATATTGTCAATTATTGCAAGCATTTCCCTGACAGATACATCATCACAGCGCATGCTCAATGCCCATCCACAATAAGCATTTGCAAATTTGATGAGCCAGGGGTCCTTAATGAAAGGGAAGAACCAGTCTTTAAAACTTTCATCACCAGGTTTTACGAATCTGGATTTGGTATTGAGGTAGAATAGTTTCAGTTTGTCGGTCAGGGAAAGGGGGCTGGAGAAATTTTTAAAGGGTATGTCCCTGACACTGCCGTTATCAGGTATCCTGAGCATGGCCGGGGGCGATGAGGTGACTATCTTAACATCAGCACCTACCTGCCTGAGCATGGATGCCAGCGGGCCCCTGGAGCCGTGAGGTATCATGTGCAAGGCGCCGGATGTCAGTTTATAGCCTTTGTAGTCAAGGTTTATGAACCGCCCGCCGATAAGGGCCTGGCGTTCAAAGATTTCAATCCTGTGCCCTGCCTTTACGAGCCGCGCTGCTGTGAGCAGGCCGCCTAAGCCCCCGCCTATTATCAGGGCTTTCATGCCTCATCCTCCCTGATGGCACCCAGCGGGCAGTATGGTACACATACACCGCACCGGGTGCAGTTGTCACTGATACTTGCTCTGCCCCATACTGAAATTGCCTCGCTGGGACAAAATACTACACACTGGCCGCACCCTACGCATTCTGCATTGACTATCATATTATCCAAACCGTTGGAATAGTTTGGAAATTATCTTTATTGTACCTTAAAGTTGTGTAGATAATGCCATTTTCTTAATTGCCTGGATGAAAAGAATTATTTACTATAATGTATATTTACAGCCACCTAAGCGCCAAGGTGGCGGAGCGGCTACGCAATCGCCTGCAGATATGCACATTATCATGTGCTGGCAGTAAGCGGTTTTATTCCGGTTCGAATCCGGACCTTGGCTTATTTTTAAATTTTTATTATTATCTTCAACACTGGGTGAGTATCGATAATCCTGGTGCAGATGGATGGTATCCGGGATATTGTGGGTTGGGGGTCGGGCGCAGGTCGTAAGTCGAGTGTAAAAACGCAATTTTCCTGGCAAAAACATAGCTGATAAATAGATTATATATCCTAAAGAGTAGTAAATACAGTGATACTATGATAAAAGCAGGGATTATCGGAGGTTCGGGCTACACTGGTGGCGAATTGATGCGCCTTATGACCAGCCACCCGGATGTAGAAGTGGTATGCGTGACCTCACGGCGCCTGGATGGAAGTCCGGTGAGTGACACACACCTGCACCTGAGGGGTTTTAGTGACCTGAAGTTCCAAAACCTAAGTGCAGGTGAAGTGGCGGGCCATTGTGATGTGGTCTTCACAGCCGTCCCCCACGGCAGTGCCATGGATGTGGTGCCGCCGCTACTGGACGCTGGCACAAAGGTCATCGACCTTAGCGCAGACTACCGGCTGCCTGTTAGTGTGTTCGAAACGACCTACAACCTTAAACACAAAGCACCAAAGGAGGCCGTTTACGGCCTGCCTGAACTGCATCCTGAAGTTGTCGGTGCCTCAATGATCGCCAATCCCGGATGTTATCCGACCGGCGCAACCCTGGCAGCCGCACCATTGACAGCCGCCGGGCTGGTCGAGCGTGTGGTCTTTGACTCCAAGAGCGGAATATCCGGTGCCGGTGCCGAACCAAGTGGGGTATCCCACTACCCGAACATGGCAGAGAACGTGCAGGCGTACAAGCTCACTACCCACCGCCACGGTGTCGAGATGCAGCAGGAACTGGGACGGCTGGATAATAATACCAGGGTCAGTTTTACGCCCCACGTAATCCCGTCTGTCAGGGGTATCCTGACCACAGCCCACCTGTTCCTGAAAAAAGATATGGATACAGGGCAGGTTGCCGATATCTACAACCGGTTCTACAAGGACAAACCATTTATCCGGCTTATGGATGGCATTCCCATGCTGGGTCCGGTAAGGGGTTCCAATTTCTGTGATATAGGTTTTGAGATGGATGCAGAAGGACAGCGGTTGGTAGTGGTATCTGCCATTGACAATCTGGTTAAAGGAGCATCTGGGCAGGCGGTGCAGAACATGAACCTGATGTTCGGACTTGACGAAACGGCAGGACTATGGAATCCTGCAACTTTTCCCTGAGGAGTGCCCTAAGGAGTTACAATTATGCAGATAAATGAGATTATGACAAGGAATGTAGTATTTTGCAGTCCGGACGACCCGGTCAAAATTGCTGCCCGTTTACTCCGGGAGCATAAAATAGGCGGGATACCAGTGGTACAGGATAGGAAAGTGACAGGTATGATCACAGAAAGTGATATCCTCAAATTGCTGGAAGTACCGGAAAGGGATAGCCAGCTCTGGCTGCCAAGTCCCTTTGAGATCATTGAGGTGCCGCTTAGGGAACTTATCGGATGGGAAGAGGCCAGCCATGCACTGGATGATGTGGGCAACAAGAAGGTCAGCGATATAATGAGCCATCCCGTGGTCACCGCAGATGTTTCTGAAAGCCTGGAGACTGTGGCATCGAGAATGGTCAAACATAATGTTGTCAGGGTACCGGTGATCAAGGACAGTGAACTGGTTGGTATTGTGACGCGCCATGATATTATTGCCGGGCTGGCATTATCGGCTTGATGGGAGCTGTTGCAGTTGAAGTTCATAGACGGCGGCATCTGTGCTGTAAAAGGTGTGTCTGCCTGGGGTGTAAAGCAGGATAAGTACGGCCTGGCACTTATAAAGGCAGACGGCAGTGCAGCAGGCGTGTTCACTCGCAACCGGGTCATAGCCGCACCCCTGATACTTACAAGGGAGCACCTTGAGATGGGCAGGTTATCTGTAGTGATAGCCAACAGCGGCAATGCCAATGCATTTACCGGGCAGGAAGGAATAGAGGATGCAAGGGTTATGGCGAAATTGGCTGCCAAAGGTCCCGGCCTGGATGAGAGGACAGTGGCAGTGGCATCCACAGGTGTTATCGGTCACAGGCTTGATCTTGATATTATCAGGTCACAGGTGGTGGAGGTGACAGGGGGTTTGACTGATTCGGAAGAGGGCAGTACAGCCGCTGCCAGTGCCATTATGACCACAGATACCTTTGCCAAGGAAGCGGCAGTTGAACTTCCTGACGGCACGCGCATCGGCGGGATAGCAAAGGGTAGCGGCATGATCGCCCCGAATATGGGTACTATGCTGGCTTTCCTGTATACCGATGCTGCGATGGATGCCTGGGAACTTGGAAAGCATCTTAAGCGGGCAGTAGATAAGAGTTTTAATATGGTAGTGGTGGACGGGGATACCAGCACAAATGATATGGTATTGATAACCGCCACCGGACAAATGGATCACGCAGTGGGTCACGCAAAGAGCCATAAAGTGAGCCGCACAATAGGCCACACTGACCCGGAAGAGTTCGGACAGGGTCTAAAAGCAGTTTGCACAGCACTTGCCAGGATGATCGCCAGGGACGGTGAAGGTGCCACACGCCTGATCGAGGCAAGGGTCACAGGGGCAGCAAGCGAAAGTGATGCCATACTGGCTGCAAAGGCCGTTATCACATCACCCCTTGTCAAATCCGCAATATTCGGCCGTGACCCAAACTGGGGCAGGGTAGTGGCTGCTGTGGGATATTCGGGTGCAGAAATGGAACAGGACCGTATCAGCCTGACATTTGCCAGCAATCACTCATCGGTAATGCTGGTGGAAAAAGGCAGGATCGCCAGCACCTCTGAAGATACGCTTAAGGAGATCATGGGTTCTAAAGAGGTTATTATCAGCACAGACCTTGGAGTGGGCAGCGAATGCGCTACGGCTTGGGGATGCGATCTGTCCTACGACTATGTGCGGATCAATGCAGAATATACTACCTGATACGAATTCTGGAATATGCGGTTTCATGCTTACCATTGTCCCATAACGAAACAATGAAGTTATAATACTCATATTACTTTTCAGATTCAAGATAGAATACTATTAATCATCGGAGGATATGACATGAAAGTTCTTGTTAGCGATTCATTATCTGAAAAGGGTATAGAAATACTGGAAAAAGGAGTGGAAGTTGATGTAAGAACGGGGATGAGCCCGGAAGAATTGAAGGTATGCATAGGAGAATACGATGCCCTGGTAGTCAGGAGCCAGACCCAGGTGACTGAAGATGTCATCGAGGCTGCTGAAAACCTTAAGATCATAGGCAGGGCCGGCGTGGGTGTGGATAATATCGATGTTGAAGCAGCCACCCAGAGGGGTATCATTGTGATCAACGCCCCGGAAGGCAATATGATATCTGCTGCCGAGCACACCATAGCCATGATGATGGCCATCTCCAGGAACATCCCACAGGCAAACCAGTCCATGAGAGCAGGGAAATGGGACCGTAAACTCTTCATGGGTGTTGAAGTAAGGGGCAAGACCCTGGGTGTGGTTGGACTTGGACGGATAGGTACGGAAGTGGCCAAGCGCGCACAGGGAATGGAGATGAATATCATGGCCTATGACCCGTTCATCAGTGAAGAACGAGCAGCTGACCTGGGTGTCAAGCTTACCACTGTGGAGGATATTGTGTTAAATGCGGATTACATCACTGTGCATACACCCCTTACAAAGGACACCAGAAACCTCATCGACAGAGAAGAATTCGAAAAAGCCAAACCCGGGGTCAGGATCATAAACTGCGCCCGCGGCGGGATAATTAATGAGGAAGCCCTGGCTGAGGCCGTGGCCAGTGGTAAAGTGGCCGCCGCCGCCATTGATGTTTTCACCAGCGAGCCGCCAATCGGCTCACCGTTGCTGGAACAGGATAATATTATAGTCACGCCACATCTGGGAGCATCCACAAAAGAAGCCCAGGTAAATGTGGCAGTGGATGTGGCCGAGCAGATCATCAACTTTAACCAGGGGCTGCCTGTAAAAAACGCCATCAATATGCCATATGTGAAACAGGAGGTCATGAAAGTGCTGCAGCCCTACCTGCCGCTGGCAGAGAAGATTGGCAAACTTGCCGCCCAGCTCATGGAAGAAAAATATGAGAGGATAGAGGTATCATACAGCGGTGAGATCGCTGACTGGGATACAGGACCCGTAACTGTAGCCGCCCTTAAGGGGCTGCTTGAGTTCGCTATGGGGTCATCAGTGAACTATGTAAATGCTCCTGTCATTGCCAAAGAGCGTAAGATAAAGGTGGTAGAGAGCAAGTCAAAGACCACAGAGAGCTACTCCAATCTGATCATGGTGAATATTTTCAATAATGGAAAGGTAAAGACCGTGGGAGGTACCATGGTAGGTACAAATCCCAGGATCGTGCAGATCGATGAGTTCAGCATTGATGTGCTGCCCTTAGGGCATATGATAATCGCCCTTCATGAGGACCATCCGAACATCATAGGCCCATGCTGCATGTTGCTGGGTAAACATGACATCAATATTGCAGGCATGCAGGTCGGCCGCATAAAAGCAGGTGGGACCGCCATTATGGCTCTTAATGTGGATTCAGAGGTGAATGAGGAGATATTAAACGAGATAAGGGCTGTGAAAGGTATACTGAATGCGAAGATGGTATATCTTTAGATAGTTCTTCCTGTGCTACAGCCTGGTACTGCCAACATAAACCAAATCATTGGCCCATCTGGTGTAAAATGATTTACTTCTCATCAACAATCAATAATTATAAATAGTTGAATCCTATACTCTTACATATTATGGAAGTAGTATTTCGTATAATCGGTTCGGAAGAAGATATGGCCAGCCTGCAGTCTGATGAGGAATATGTCCACTTCTGTTTCAGACCATCAGAAAAAGAGATATTCAATGTGGTCCGTACCTGTCCTAATATTAAAATGATCCAGCTTCCTGTTTCTTATTTCAACACATTATCAAATACAACCAAAACATTAATGTCAATGAACAATATTGAAATAAGGGTCGGCAATGTGTGGGGGCACAGGACTGATATTGATACACATAAGACCTTAGATATATAGGCAGTCAGGCATGCAGATTTTATAATAAAATCATATCATACGTCTGAGTCTATCTATTTACTCCCTTTTAGTACAATCAGTTGTTCAAAAAAGTGCCTGGACTCTGACATAAGTTCCACAGCCAGGCCGGCATCCTGCATCGATCTGCTAACCTCACTGACACCTGTGAGCGATGAAACCAGCAGGAGCACCCGTCCAACCGGGGATAAAAGTTCCCATATTCCTTTAAGAAAACGTGCAATGGTCCTCCTCCCGTCCGGCCCACCGTCAAGCATAAGGTCATCCCACCCACCCAGGCGCTCGTTTTTTGATGTGGGCAGGTAGGGGGGGTTGAATAGTATCAGGTCAAAGGTGCCTTTCAACCCTGCGTACAGGTCGGTCCTGACCACAGTTACCCCGTTACCTGCTGCACATCTCACAGCACAGGGATTACGGTCAGTGGCAACCACCATTGAAGCAATGTCGCTGGCAAATACAGATATTATCCCTGAACCGCACCCCACTTCAAGTACACGGTCACCATTTCGAATATTTTCAAGTAGTGCATCAACAAGCAGGAAACTATCTTCTGCCGGTTCATAGACATGGGACGCCAGTTGTATGGTCTTATTCCTGTAAGTGATCGAAGTCATGTGCCTGCCTGAATCCGGTTTGCCAGTCCGGCCAGTTCTTCGGGGGTAAGGGATTCGGGGCGCATTTCCAGTATCCCTTGATCTACCTCTTGTAGGTTTTCGGGTGCGATACCCAGCATTGGTGCTGCCGAGCGTAAGGAATTCCTCAACATCTTCCTGCGCTGTCCGAATACGGCCTTCAGGAAATTTTCGAAAAAATCAATATTATTGACATGATAAGGCGGTTCCCTTGGTGTGAGTTTCAATATTGCGGACCTGACAGCAGGCTGGGGTTTAAAAGCAGAAGGTGGTACTGTTTCCAGCAGTTCGATAGCGGCAAAGTACTGGGCCATTACGGAAAGCCGGCTATAGTCTGGTGTGCCGGGTGAAGCAAGCATGCGGTTTGCAAATTCAAGCTGGTACATAAGGACTGCATGATCAAAAGAATGCCGCAACAGCCTGAATGTGATCTTTGATGATATCTGGTAGGGAAGGTTTGCAACTACTTTATTAAAACCGGGAAGCGGAATTTCCAGTGCATCCCCCTGTATTACTGTAACATTGGAGTCCCTGGTAATCTGTGTAAGTCCTACAGCCAGTTGGCGGTCAAGTTCAATGACTATGACCTTGCCTGCTGCTTCCTTAAGTTTTAATGTCAGGTTGCCTGTTCCACCGCCGATCTCAAGAGCGGTATCAGCTTTAGTTAACCCTGCATATCCGATAATCCTATTAATAACCCGCTGGTTTATAAGAAAATGCTGTCCATGTTTTGGCTTCATTTATGGTGGCGGCTTTTGGCAGGCGTTGTGAAAAGGCGGTATTTGATATTCTCATCCTTCAATTCATCGATGATCCTGTGAACTATCAATTTCTCTGGTGTATGAAGACCTTTGACCCGCTCAACAAGGTTATTGAAGTTCAGGAATTTGCCTTTTTTATGCTCATCTATGATCGCCCACATCAATTTCTTGCCGATACCGGGCAGGAGTTCGAGCATGTGAAGCCTGTTGGTAATGGGATATGCATCATTGAAGAAATCAATATATTTGGACTCGTTCTCAAGTATAATCTTTTCCATGATGAATGGTAGCTCCATCTGCGAACCGTGCGTGAGTTCATCATAAGTGATCCTGCGTTTGACATGATCGATCACATTCCGGTCCCCTTCGCCAATGTATACTCTATCCTGTGTCTGGGGAACAATGTTATCTTTAAGCATCAATTCCATTATTACAAAATAGGATTCACCTACAGCCTGCACAAGTGGTTTTTTTTGATACACAGGCCTGTTATCTTCCGGACTTCCATATGGTAAAAAGTCCAATACCAATCCCCACTCTTCCTTTTGAGGTTTTTTTCCACTTACCATACTTATCCACTCACAACCTTAATAATCCAATATTTCCAAAATACTAAAAAGGAAGCCCTATGCATCCTTTTTTCAAGATAACATAATACCGATTACATATAAAGTTTTATATTGTTGAAAGCCGCATTTCAATATGCATCGGTAATACTGTCAAGAATAGTAATGAGTTCTTCTTCAGATAGGGTAAACCTCTCTTTTGCATATATTGAACGTATCTCATCAAAGCTGGCAGGCATAATATCTGCCAGGCGATATGCAATTTCCGGCTTCATTTTTTCCAGTTTTAACAGTTCTTCCACCAGCTTCCTGGATTTGGAAGCATCGGTCTTGGAAAATAACTCGGCATGGTTTATGGCCCTTCTCAGTTCATATCCCAGTTCCATATCCTCTTCTGTGCGTTTATCTTTAATATCGAGCAGGATCTCCTTTGCCTCTGCAAGGGTGATCATTTCCTCGTTTATGATTCCTTTTACTATCATAAATTATATCCTGGATACTGGTTACAATATTCAATTATTCATACCTGCGGTCGCAGGTGCTCCGGGTACAGGATAGCCTGCTTAATAGCATTTCCGTCCCTTACTGCTATCAGGTATGCCCTGCCACGCTGCCCGACAACTTTTCCTGTCTTGCCATGGAACTTGGGGTTTGCCATTCCCCTATGTACACTGGGGTCCAGTTTTATATGGACTGCCTGTCCGATCTCAAATTCCTGGATGGCACGTGATATGGGGCTGAGTCCTCTCTCTCGCGGGCTTTTCTTCAATTTGTACCTGGTCTTCCTTCTCTCACCGTGTGATGTTGGCAATGTTCAATCCTCCGATAAATATTAAATGATTATTCCTTCAATTTTTATTACGTCAAGTTCAGCAACTTTTGCTTCTACATTGAGGTTATCTGCAAGGTTGGGTTTTGTGCGACCCTCGTCTCCTGACACCAGTTCTTTCACATATAATCCACCCTGGCAGCCCACTGCGATCGTGGCTGACAGGCCGTCTGGTGAAAGTTCTTCCAGTTTGGTATAATGCACTTTTCGTTCCCGTACCAGGTCAGCCCTGCGATGGGCCACCCTGGTGGGCGTGCTCTGCATTATCGGTGCCCGGACTATTATGTCGAGAGCAGATATAAGACTTTCCTCTGATATCTTTGCACTGAATGTCACTCTTACTCTATAAACTTTATCTGCTTTTGCCTGTTTGATGGCTTCTACAGCCGGATGCTCAACATATTTCAGCCCCAGTACTTCGACTTTACCGGCAGCATAACGGTTGATCCTGTGTTGAAGCCTGGTTAGGTCAATACGCCGCTTGAGGGGTTGCACAGCCTCTACTATGAAGGGCCTGCCGTCTCCCAGCATCAGGGCATCAATATCCTCCCTGCCCGCTCCGTGGAACACGGTATCTTTTGCATCCGCAGCCTTCATGACTTCGGGTCCGATCAGTTCATCCACTGATTCGAGGTACATCCGGCCGGTAAAGTTACAGCGCGGGCAGCCTTTACCCCTACACTCCCGGCATGGCCAGCGGGTCTGGGGTATACCTCTTATGATTTTGCGGTACCTGCCAAATATGTACAGTGACCGTACTTCCAGTTCTACATTGTTCTTTGCAATATCCAGCAGGGCAGTGATATGGGGGCGGTTCAGGTTGGCCCGTTTACCAAGCCTTTCCTCTACCCGCCTGCCCACTTCCCTGTTCATCTCGGTTTTCAGTGGTTCGGCCCACTGGGTCCCTGATTCGGCCCAGAGTATTTCTTCGTTCTCAAGCAGCAGTCCCGAGGGGCGTGTGCCGATGAGGAACGTATCAAACTCGTATCCTATAAGGGCATCAACTACTTGGTCGGCCCAGTGGTCAAGCCGCTCAAAAAGGCCGTTGCAGACCCAGCACCTGCCCTGCTGTACGTCCTGCCCCAGGCTCTTCTGTGCATGGACGCTGCTGGGTGCCAGGTCCTGCAATAGGGAATCGTCAGAAGTTTCCCTGCGCGAGTTATCGGCTTCCATGGCAAGTGCCAGTTTTACGGCAGCACCTCTCTGGTCGTTGGTCAGGCCTGTGGAGAGTTTGGCGAACAGGCGGCCTATGCAGTGGTCGCATATGGGGCCTTCTTTTAATATCCTGGTTGCAGTTTCAAATGTGTGGTAAGTTATATTACTCATGATCGTAAGGGACTAAATAGCGCAGTGGTATTCTAAAAAGGTTTCGGGGCTACACAGGATTATATAGGACTATAAAAAAAACACATATATAAAATTACTTATACTATTGGTGTTGACACGAATTGTCGGGAATTTTCATAAAGTTTAGTCAGGAGGATTCCAGTTCAATTCAGTACTAAAAACATTATCGGTGAGTGTATACATAAAGTTTGAGGTTCAGGAAAGGGATAAGTATCTGGCAAATTCCAATCTAAACTTTGGATTCACCAGCCAGTAAAGAGAGTTGGGATTGTCTGTATAAAACTTGCTTTAGTTACATGAATATTTGTGGAAGTCATTGTTCAGATTGTAATGTTGACACTCAATAAGAGTTGATAGGGATATCCATTTCAGGCAATGGATATATGATTATAACTTAAATAAAACTGTTCATTTGATAAAATTAAAGGTGTAATAATATGAAATCAATAAATCATTTTATGGCTTTGATATTTTGTTTGTTTGTCGGGACAAGTATGTTATTAGTGGCAAGTGCAGGTGCTACTGATGTAACTAATCACTATTACTATTCTGGCCAAGGTGACAATCTTTCGAATTATATGTATATGGATCTGGATTTACAAGATGATGACACAGCAACTCTTACTTTTTCAACTAAATATGATATAGAAGAAACGGGAGATTTTGCTATGGCATTCATATCATATGATCCAAACGTCAAACAGCTATTTGGATGGAAATTGAATGGAACCCAGACGGATTGGACAACAAAGAGCTATGATTTATCACCTTTTAGCGATGTTTTATACATTGGTTTTTATTATGAAACAGATGACTCTGGTACTATTAAGGACGGATTCTATGTTGATAATATAGAAATTACAGTTAATGGCGCAACAATATTGGATGATGACGGCACAAATACAACTTGGAAATTTGTACGTTTTTCTCGAGAGCCCACCACGATTATTAACCAACCTATTGATATTTGGATCGAGCAGGATGCTACAGAAAACATTACATGGATTGTAACTGAAACATCAGGATTTTACAAGGTATTAAATGACAGCACTGAAGTTGTTTCTTCCACACAATATACAAATGGAGATGAACTTCAGGTACCGATCAACACCACTACTTTAGGAACCTGGAACTATATTATCATTGCAAATGATACTTCAGGCAATGAGACAAGCGATGAGGTAAAAGTTACAGTTGTGGAAAAAGTACAGCCAACTATCAGCATCACATCTCATAATGATGGAGACTCCACTACTTCCAGTTCTATTACTATTCGTGGTGTTGTTGATGGAACTAATTCAACTCCAACAGTAACTGTAAATGAAATACTTGCAGAGGTCATATTGAAAGATGGTTATGCAGGAACTTTTTCATTGCCTGTTTCCTTGACGTTGGGGGATAATACGATAAATGCAAATGTAACTGATGCAGCAGGTCTGAAAGGAAAACGTTCAATAACTGTAATACGAAACAAGGATGATAATAGCGATAGTAGTAGCAGCGGTGGCAGTGGCGGTGGAGGTGGTGGCGGCACCTCTGGTGAAGACTTTAAGAATATATTGATCTCAGAGACTGAAAGAGAATATGTAAATAAAGATTCAAAAGTAAGTTACAGTTTTGATCTGGAAGGCAACATAATCAGATATGTTAACTTCACTGGTAAAACAAGCTCCGGAAGGATTGCAGCAAAAATTGATATATTGAAAAGTACTTCAACATTGGTAGACCATGCCCCTCCAGGTGAAGTATTCAAGAACATGGGTATCTATGTAGGAAATCTTGGCTGGGCAAGCCCAAATAACATTGCCAACCCGACCATCAGCTTTATTGTGCATAAATCGTGGGTAAATGAAAATAAGATAGACAAATCCACGATCAATTTGAACCGCTACAGTGATGAAAAATGGAATCCTTTGGAAACCGATCTGATAGATGAAGACGAGGATTTCCTGTATTTCGAGTCAAAAACACCAGGTTTTTCCCAATTTGCGGTAACTGGCATCGAAGCCTCTGTTGATGCCCAAAGTAGTGAAGAGGAAGTTGTCGTAGAGCCAACAGTTGTCGTAGAAAGGAAAGAGCCCGTAACTGAGCAAACACCAGACGAGAAAGATACAGGCATCCCGGGTTTTAGTCTACTGACCGGTTTTGCCATCATGCTGGTTGTAGTGCAGCTATTGCGCAGGAAAAAATAGTAGGGCAGGTATTTATGCCCTATTATTTCCTTATTTTTTTCTAACATTTTTTTAAATATTTTTTTTTAAAAAAAGATGCGAACAAATTCGAAAACCTTTAATATATAAAATCCTTATGTAAAAATAGTACAACGATCGTCGTAATTGGTAGTATTTGGGAATAATATATTTCATCTTAGAAAAATTTGGTTTTGCAAAATGTACAATAGGTAAGTTATTGTCCGAAACCGTAAAGTGTGTCGAAAAATGTAACCAGGGCAAATAATTATTCTGCTAATACAAAATGCAGCGGTCCAAAATATTAATATTAATGGAGGAAAATACATTGGTAAGAAAAGGACTTATTTATTTAACGACAACTCTTATGATTTTACTGTTGGTCAGTTTAGCTATGGCTAATGTCCCGCCAGCACCAGCTAATCAAAATCTAGGATTATATGACACTGTATTTACTGGTTTTACTACAGAAGAATGCAAGAACATAGAATGCCACGGTGATGAGAATCTTCCAAACAGACATCACTTGCTTATAGCGAACGAAGGCTATAATTGTTTGGACTGCCATGCATTAACCAATGGCGCTTTCGAAGCTTTCAGGAACTGCTCGGATTGTCATTCAATCTCTCCACACCATTTGACAGATGATGCTCAGAATTTCAATTGCAGTGAGTGCCATGGTAGTTTCGTTGATGACTATAATGATGGACACGTAATACCAACCTATGCTAAAACCATAATTACACCTGATTCCAGCTATAAGTACATAGATGATTCCGGAGTGAAAATTGGTGGCTGTGAAGCCTGTCATGAACCAGATTTGACAGCTGATCCACAGATTGGATCAAACTCAAATACCCACCACAACCTGAGCGGATTTACAGCGTACAATTGTAATCTTTGCCACTCATCCGATGACACAACAGGAACGCCAGGAGAAGGAGGTGCAGTCCTTGATATCAGATATTGTGAAAGATGTCATGGTATCAAGTCACTACATAGTATCCAGTATGAGAATGATGATATCTCTGGAGAACTTGGATATGGTCACATTGGTAACAGTTGGGACTGTTGGGGATGCCATGGATTCCAAGAGTCAAACGCCCTAAGTTCGCTGGATGATTCAGTAGGGTCAAGCTCTGAAGGAGGATATCCAGGTGAAGCTACTGTCCCGTCAGTTGACGAAGTTATTCCTAATGAAATAACAGTGGGTCAGGATACGGTCATAACAATCTATGGTACTAGCTTCGAAAATGAATATAATAAAACAATCTATACTTCCAATGTTACCCTGGATAACGGGACAGTAACAATAGAACTAGAACCGGATTCCATAACTTCTACCGTAATCGAAGTGACAATCCCAGGGACACTCGAACCAGGTATATATGATTTAAGGGTAGTAAAGGACGGGGATATGAGTAGCAATAAAGTTACATTAACCGTCATACCTGACGTACAAATCGAAATGGTAACAATACCAGGATAACTCACTCAGGGTATTGCTGAAGAATAATGTAGGGATCTGACACCAGACCCCTACCTTTTTTTTATAAAAAAATGTATAACCTCAATTTTCATGCTAAAGAAAATCCAAATAAACAAGGGATTTTGCAAAAACATAAGCAAATCAGTATTGATGCGAAGTAATATTTTCATAGTCCTGACTTTCCTGCTGATATTATTATCAGCCAATATTGACAATTCCCAGGCAATAGTAGAAGACGACTGCAGGTTTTGTCATGGTCCTAGCTTGTCAAACATACACCATTGGCAGTTAAATGCGAATAGTGACTGCACTAAATGCCATTCCACTAAACCAGAGGATGAACTTAAAACCGAGGACTGCCTGGTCTGTCACCTACCAGAAGAAATAAATCATGGAAATAATTGTACGGATTGCCACATGGAAGGCGGCAACTATACAGCCCTGAACAGGAATGGTTCCATAATCAGCAAAACAGGTTTTTCCAATAGTGTTCATTATAACATTACAGGAGACTTTAACAGCAGCAACTATACAGAGATTTCAAAAGTCTGTTGGGGATGCCATGTAAATTATTCTGACCAACAGACCAATCCCTTTCATTCGAATATTTACTCCCAGCTACCTTTATGTGAAGATTGCCACGATGCTTACATGCCACTGAACAGTAATAATTTACGAATAAATCCAATACAAATACCTGAACATCAGCCCCTTGGCGAGGATGTCCGGACTGACACTTCAACCAGTTGTTCATTCTGCCATAACAATTCATTATCTATTCCAGTTCCAACTTCAAATGTCACACATAATACGGCAAGGAACTTTGTATCTCATTATCTCGATACCGCCCATTTAATGACAACAACAAATAACACCACTGAATGTATGTGGTGTCATTATGAAAATAGTGAAAATGTATCATGGGGCAAACCCATAAATCCAAACACTTCCAGTAAGATCAACCACACTTTCCTGAATATCACTAACAACAACAACTGCTACCCATGTCACTTCTTTAAAAGCGATGTTGTTCTGCCATTTACATTCCATGAAATAAATATGACTCCAGGCGCTGGAAAAGATTGCCTGGGCTGCCATGACCTTAATACAACGATTGAAGTTCGTGAAGAGTACCGGATAGATGTACCTGCTATGAACGAATCAGAAACCATTCATTTTGACCTGAACCGGGGATCAGCAGTAACAGTTAGTGAAAATAACGTACGGTGCTGGGCATGTCATGGTGATGGGGATGGTTCAGAAGCCAGTCAGCCACGAAGTCACTCGTCTTTAGTCCACAATCGAACCCCCAGGAACTGCAGCAATATGGACTGCCATAATGTTAATCAGTCCGTCTTCAATGAACCCATGGTGCATGAGCATTTCAAGAATGTGGATGAGATCGACGAAAATGTTAGTACGGCAGTAGATTGTCCGGCGTGTCATTTAAACAGTGTCGCATCTCATCAGGATAACATCATCCCTTCCGATACATCCCTGGTATCCCATTACGGTTCCACTTCGGATCTGATCGATACAACGAGTTGTATATATTGCCACCTTGATGAGGACAATGCAGAAGAATGGGGTGATGCACCTGATCCAACAGATAATATTTCCAGATTTTCAGATACAGATTGGGAAATAAAATTGTATGTTGGTGATAAATGGCACCTCGCTAATCGTTACTTCCTGACATTTGATGATATTGCTGTCGATGGCGACAGTGCTCACCTTCGGTTATATCAGGGTGATATTTTACTTGAGGATATTGTGATTAATGATGGACAGAACTATACCTATGAAGCCGATTTCCTTGATTCGGATGATGCGAAGGTAACTAGCGATGTATTTGAGTTGAACTTCACTGCCATATTCAGGGGTTCCAGGACAAAGATGGTAGAAGTTGAAGCAAGACTCTGGAAGCGTATTCATCCGGAGGATGATGATGCTACCTGTTGGGCCTGCCATATGGATGATTATGTAATTAATAAGAACAAATATCTTGTACTTGATGAAGATGAAGACCAGATTTATTACGTTGAAAAATTATTAGATTTCTCAGACGACGAAACTCAAGATAAGGAGTTTCTCTTCCCAAAACACCTTGTGTTCGAAGAAGGAGTCAATATGAGTCTTGAAGTTGATGGGGATTATACACTTACTGCTAAAGAAGTAGACATCAATGGCAAGAGTGCATTCATGACACTGACCAAATCAGGGAGTTTGGTAAAGGAAGGGGTCTACAAAGAAGGAGAGTATCTGGAATATGAGGAAGACCTATCCTTTGACGGACATGAGATCAACGATGTAGTTACTTTTTCTGTCTGTATAGATAGTGTATTTCACGGACAGAATTACGACGCTGTGATTATTACTGATGTTAAAGTTATCTCAGGACTCATGGGAATGGATGATGATGAGATATTGGGAGGGTACAATACCAGCCAGCTACATATCAATGATACTTTTTCAATTGGCGGAATCCCGGATACATTCCATGTGCCATTATTGAACGAAGGACTGGATGGCGGTTCTGATTGTATCTATTGCCATGATGCCAGTAATGGTTTTGGCGTATCATCAGTCAATGCAATACAGAGCCGGTTGGGAGGTCACAGCCAGCTCAATTCCGGCAGACAAACATACCTTGCTAATAATAATATCAATAAAGCTTGCTGGGCCTGCCATGGTGATGGAGCTGACCCGGGCAGACATCCTGCTGATTACCTATATCCAAGACAGTGTGAAGATTGTCATGTTGAACTGGAAATACCAACTTATATTGCAGTAGATCTAAGCGACGAACCCCACGGTCAGGCTGAAGATTGCAACCGCTGCCACGGAGGAGATTATCCTGGATTGCATGTAATCAATATCTTCGAACCATTGACACCATATATCGAGAAGATAAATGCCAGGCCAGAAGTGGTTAAGCCAGGTCAACCAGTGGAAGTGGATATCACTGTCACAGCCGGTTGGAACATGAAAGTAAGGGGCATAGAATATTTCATAGATAATGATGGTTTGCCAGGAAACGGTACGCAGGTTTTACCGAGTGATGGAATATTCGACGAACAGGTGGAAGAATCTGGATTTATCATTAATACCACCGGACTTGAATCAGGCAACCATACTGTATATGTTCACTCGATGGAGCGAGATAATAAATGGGGCCCGGTCAACAAGGTTGAATTCTCAATATACCAAACAGCTAGTTTGGCAGGGCAGCCAATTGAGAAAAAAACAAATCTGTTGGGATTAGTGTCAATATTATTATTTGTTGCTGGGTTTACATTTTTCCGTAAAGCAAAACCTTCCTTCAATACTTTGAAAATCCTGCTTGTGATTACCATTATATTGTCAGCTATCATTGGATTAGGATATATTTTCCAGATGGATGGGTCTAATCAACTTTCCTCAATACGAGATTACCAGGAGTTAGGTATTTCCGGAGATGATTGTGATGAATGCCACATTGAAATAATCAATAGTAGATCCCTGGAACCGGGCAGGCATTCAGATCTAAAGTGTGTTTACTGTCATCCTGTGCATACACATATCGAATCATGTATCAACTGTCATGCACCGCATGGCATTGGTTTGACGTATGAGGACTGTTTGAATTGTCATCCAGCTCATATTCCACATGAAATTGATTATCCTGAAAGTGTTTCAAATAACAACTGTGCTTTATGCCATGAAGCTGTGAGTATAGCACTTGAGTCAAGCACCACGAAGCACAGTACTCTTCAGTGTGCATATTGCCATTCAATTCATGAAGACATCCCGGAATGCAATGCATGTCATGAACCCCATACTCAGGATATGAGCAATAATGATTGCCTGGAATGTCATCCTGCCCATGACCCTGTTGTCATTGAAATGCCAGCAGACTCCCAGGATAGTGTCTGTGCAGCATGCCACAAAGACATTAATTCCACCTTATATGAAAGTGAAACAATACATAAAGAACTGGGATGTGTTTATTGCCATCCAGATCATAGATATTTGCCAACTTGTGAATCATGTCATGGATTACCGCATCTAAAGGCAATACATGAAGATTATCCAGTATGCATGCAATGCCACATTATTTCACATGATGTGAAAAATATCATGTTTACAAAATAAACAAACATAACCCCACTGTTGGGATTACCTAATTCCCAACCCTGAAAAAAAAACGGTAAAATAACGTATCTATTTCAAAAAGTAGAGTAATAATATTTGTATAAATCATTGTTTATATTTATCTGCCACATAGAGCACAGAGGATACAGAGAAGAAATCCTCTGTGTTCTCTGTGGCTATTATTTTTGCCCTCGGATTTGAAGTGGATACAAAACAACTGTAAAAAAAAAGTACATGGGAAGCCTTTCACAACTCCCCCATCCAGCCTTACACTTCGTAATCCCTAAGACCAGGTGCCTGTTTCGGTCCTTTTTGTTCCTTGGTGGCTGCAATCACATCATCGATACGCAGTATCATACTGGCAGCCTCTGATGCCGAATCAATTGCCTGCAGTTTGACCTTCAGGGGCTCGACAACACCCGCAGCTTTCATATCCTCTATTTTATTAGCAAACACATTAAGCCCGGCATACTTATCGCCTGCTTCGTGCTTGCTCTTAAGTTCCACAAGTTTGTCAATATGGTCAAGACCGCTGGTCTCTGCCAGGGTTGTGGGTATCACCTCAATAGCCTCAGCAAACTTATTCACAGCCAGCTGTTCCCTGCCCTTCAATGAAGCAGCATATTCCCTCAGGCGCAGTGCCAGTTCGATCTCAGGCGAACCTCCGCCTGCAACTACACGCCCATCCTCCAGTACAACACCCACTACCATGAGGGCATCGTGCATGGCCCTGGCAAGGTTGTCTACCACCTGCTCGGTACCGCCTCTCAGGATTATGGATATGGTCTTCTTGTCAGGGCAATCACGGATAAATATCATCTCGCCGTTGCCAACCATTACCTCTTCCACAACACCGGCAGTGCCCAGGTCGTCAGGGGTAAGTTCATCAAGATTAGTAATTATACGGCCGTTGGTACACTCAGCTAGTTTTTTCAATTGATTGAAATTCACCCTGTGGATCACAAAAAGACCAGCCTTGGCAAGATAATGTCGGGCAAGATCATCCACTCCTTTCTTGCAGAACACAGCAGTCGCGCCGCTATTTATCACTTTGTCCACAACTTCCCTGATCATTTCTTCTTCACGATCAATAAAAGCCCGCCGCTCGGTCACACCTGTGAGGGTTATTTCACTCTTGAATTCCATAGACCTTACCTCGATGGGTGTGGCAAGTATGGCAATCCTGGCATCTTCAACCCGCTTGGGCATGCTCTGGTGAGTTCGCGTCCTGTCGATGATCAGGCCCTCCACTATTTCGGTGTCCTCCATTTCACCCTCTACCCTGCGCTCTATCCGGATATCCTTAATATCCACGGTATCTTTACCGTCCACTCCTTTCTTGACAATGGATTTGACAGCCCTGACCACCAGTGGTGCCAGTATATCCTTGGAAGATTCAGCACCTTTACCGGTAAGAGCAGTGCCTGCGATATTGATAAGAGTATCTTCATCATCCCCTGAGATATCAGATGTAAGTCCTTCAAGTATCTCATGGGATTTACTTGCAGCCAAAGCGTATCCTGCAGTAATGGTCGTGCTGTGCACATTCAGATCCAGCAGGTCTTCCGCCTTTGCCAGCAGTTCCCCTGTCAATATGGCGGCTGATGTGGTGCCGTCCCCTACTTCGTCGTCCTGGGTCTTGGCCACTTCCACCACCATCTTGGCTGCCGGGTGTTTAATGTCCATCTCATCCAGGATGGTAGCTCCGTCATTGGTGATGGTTACCTGACCTGCCGAGTTCACAAGCATCTTATCCATGCCTTTGGGGCCCAAAGTTGTTCGTACAGCAGATGCAACCACCTTGGCCGCCATGATATTGCCCCTTTGGGCTTCGCTGCCTGTAGTTCTCTGTGTTCCCTCTCTGAGTATTGTAATTGGCTGACCGCCTAACTGTGCTGCCATTGATATTCTCCTGAAATATTTTATTGAAATATTCTACTGATAATTGTAAATCAAGTATCGGAATTCGATTTTTGTATGTTTGAACTTCTATATTTAGATTGTGGTACGTTCTATTTCCACACCATATATCTGTTCGGGGTTTTCTTTGTGTATCTTCCAGAATACGTCGTCCCCCGACTCACCAGCTAACGCAAGGGTCTTGCGGGGTATTGTCCTCGGTCCAAGCACCGCACCCGGACGTTGTGGGTCGTCAATATAGTCGGTTTCCATCATGAACCTGTCCCCTTGCAGAAGTGATTCCTTTATCATGCCCTTGCCAGCAAGCACTCCCGGCCATAAGCCGCACCTGGCAAATTCTTCCACCATCGGGGGTGAAAAGTGCTTGATAACCTTGCCTGGTGTAAGCCCGGATTTCCTTGCCATATCAGCGATCTCCCTGATATTTTCCGGTGTGGCACTCTCGGTATGCAACTGCAGGGGACAGCCCACATCCCTGGCCAGTTCCATGGCATACATAAGTATTTCATTGGACGCTTCCCACAATGCTGGTTCCACTTCATAATGGGGACGACCGGATTTCATACCTACTGCCTGTCCTTCTTCCACATACTTTGCCGCCAGTTCCAGGCCAGACTTCATCAATTCGACGGTCCTGTCAAGTCCCACCCTGCCATACATCTTTGTAATAGCAGCAGGATGTACCCCAAGTACGGGAAAGGCAGTTACACCAACCTTTTTCACTTCTGCTGCCATCTGTACGGTCTCATCGAACACTTTGTGGTAATCGTCAGGATGATCTACAGTCACACCTATGGTCCAGGAAGGTTTTGAAACTAAAAAAATATGTGTGCCACCAGCACGTTGGAACGCTTTGGCGGCTTTTACACCCTGACACCTGTGGTCAAGGTGCATATGATGGTCAGTGATGGGAAAAATCGAGTCAGTGTTCAAAGCAGTCCCAGGCCGTCCAGTTCTTCAACAATCTTGTCAACTGCCGCATCTGCGTCGGCTGGTTTTTTTCCGCCTGTAACTACAAGCTTGCCAGAACCGAACAGCAGCATTACCACTTTTGGTTCTGCGATCCTGTAGACCAGTCCTGGGAACTGTTCGGGTTCATATTCGATATTCTCAAGTCCTAGTCCGATGGCTATGGCATTCAGGTTCAGCACAGCACCCAGGTCTGCCGATGCCACGATATTCTGGACTATGATCTCAGGATTGTCCATGACATCCACACCCATACTCTTCAGTTCGGAAAAAACCTTTTTCAGGCCGTTGTGTACGTCATCTATGCTTTTGGCACCAGTGCATACGATTTTTCCACTTCCGAATATCAGGGCTGCTGTTTTTGGTTCTTTTGTTCTGTAAACTACACCTGGGAAACGTTCTTTATTGTAATCTGCACCATCCAACTGCAGTGTGATCTTGGGAAGGTCGAGAGTTGCACCGATAGCGGTAGAAGCAACAACATTCTCAATTTTAATAGTTTTTTTAGGATCATAAATTTCGGGCATTATTATCACTACACTGTTAAGGGTATTCAAACCTTTAAATACTTTAAGTAGAGCTGCAAGTGGTTTGGCTTTTCTATAATGGGGGGCAGGGGTTGCTGCAATAGTTTTTGATTGCTCCAAACTCATAAAATGAGATGTTACTTTGGCTGCATTCCTTCAATTGCTGTTATTTTGGTTTTATCAATCCATCCTGGCTGATCGAATAATTTATAATAATAATAGAAGCATAGTCATCATTATTATGATGCTAATGAAATATATAAATACTATTAAATTAATGTTTAGTTAACGTAATAATAGAGAAAAATCGTGTAGGAAAGATTATTGCTTCCTATATAAGTTGTAGTTCAAATTTTTCCTATTAGTCTAAAAAAAGAAAAGGAGAATAAAAAAATGAGTGCAAAAATGAATAAATTGGTACTGCTATCAGCGCTTATGATAGCAATTATCGGTACCTTTGGAACTGTATCGGCTGAAGAATTCAATTTGACTGCTGATGGTGGTGATGCAATGACATCTGATGGTGATGGTGCAATGGGTGCTGATGGTGATGATGCAATAACTGCTGACGGTGCTGAGGTTGAAGTAACGAATGATGCAGAATTATTTGGCGGCTGGGCCAGTGTATAAACTGCCAGCAAAGTCGGTGATGTTGAAGTAACGAATGATGCAGACTACCTTTATGTTACATATAGGATTACGCATGAGGATGACTGGTGTATGACAGAAACGCATCTGCATATTGCAACAGATGAAAGTCCAATTCCCCTGACAAAGAAGGGAAATCCAAAAGTAGGCAAATTTGATAATTCCACAGATTTCACCGATCCCGGTTGTACTGACAAAGTGGAATATACAATACCTATACCAGATGGGTGTAATACAGATGATAATGTAACTATTGCTGCTCATGTAGCAGTACAGGAACCCACATTTAGATATGAATCTGCATGGGGCAACGGCTATGACTTCGAAGGTAAGAGCTGGGCAATGTACTTCACATATACAATATAAGATCCAACAACATAATGAACCAGTAATTCAGCATTACAGGACGAAGCAAGATTTATCTGACTGTCCATAATTGGTTCGATAGATTTCTGCTTCTCCTATTTTCTTTTTCTATAAATCAGCTCTTTAAAATTGGCTATTAACCCGTTAATCCTT
>JAAXOC010000109.1 GCA_014237145.1 ANME-2 cluster archaeon | reverse complement strand
GATGAAAGAAAATCCTCCCTTCTATCGTATTAACGTGAGGATGGTTAGTACAGTTAGTATAGTTAGTATTGGTTAATTGGCGAAGATATTGATGGAAAAGATTAAAACGAATAGTTATATTAAGATTCAGGTGTTTATTCAGATGAATCAGATTTTATATAGTTTAGTAATTATTATCCGGAAGTGATAATGCTCAAATGAAGAAAAATAAGAATCTCGATAACGGTGCAGGTTGGAAGAACGACAGATCAAAAGAACTATACGGCATTGATAACTGGGGCAGCGGGTACTTTGACATAAACCATAAAGGCAACCTGTTAGTGAAACCAGATAAAAGCAAACATAATGTAGAGATCCTGCAGGTGATAGAATACCTGAAAAAGAACAGGATAAAGCCGCCTGTACTGCTTCGTTTTCCCCAGATACTTGAAAGCAGGATAAGTGAATTATATGATTCATTTGGCCGTTCCATAGACGAGTTCCAGTACCAGGGCACCTATAAAGGTGTATTTCCCCTAAAGGTCAACCAGCGCAAGGACGTAGTGGAAGAGATCGTCAGTGTTGGCAGGAAGTACAACTACGGGCTTGAAGCAGGCAGTAAACCTGAACTTATCGAAAGCCTGTTATTTAAACTGAGCCCTGAATCACTTCTGGTATGCAATGGATACAAGGATAAGCACTACATCAAGACGGCGCTGCAAGCCACCCATTTCAGGAAGAATATCATACTGGTAATAGACCAGTTGAACGAGATATACGATATTATTGAACAATCCAAAAAGCTAAGCGTCAATCCATGTATGGGCATCCGCATACGGTTGTATTCAAGAGGGAGCGGTAAATGGGTGGAATCAGGCGGCGAAGCAGCCAAGTTCGGCCTGACAACAGGCGAACTTCTGGGTGCCATTGATGAGTTGAAGGCAAGCGGCATGATCAAGAACCTTAAGATGCTGCATTTCCATATCGGCTCCCAGATCACAGAGATACGGCGGATACAAAATGCGATAAAGGAAGCATCCAGGATATATGTCGAGGTCAAGAAGCTGGCCCCGGGACTGGAATACTTCAATATTGGCGGTGGGCTGGGTATCGATTATGACGGCAGCAGGACATCATCTGATGCCAGTGCCAATTATGCCATGCAGGAATATACCAACAATGTAGTGTTCACATTAAAGGAGATATGCGATCAGGAAGGTATCGAACACCCGACCATTGTATCAGAGAGCGGAAGGGCTGTGGCCGTATTTCATTCCATGCTCATAACCAATCTCGTATATGAGAAATCCATCATACATAATAGGGATTTTGAGGTCACTGAGAACGACCCCAATATCATCTGGAAATTCCACGACTGTTTTATGGAGATAACGGTGAAGAACTACCGCGAATATTACCACGACAGCCTGGAGTACAAGGAAGAACTTATCAACATGTTCAACCTGGGCCAGCTGGACCTGGCTGAAAAGGCCAGGGGTGAAACACTGTTCTTTAAGATATGCCAGAAGATATACAGGTTTATCAGGCAGACCGGGAACGAGTCCGAAGAGTTCGATTATGTGCGTAAATTAATGTCAAAGCGGTATATCGGCAATTTTTCACTTTTCCAGTCCATGCCCGATTTCTGGGCCATAGGCCAGTTATTCCCGATCGTGCCGATCCAGAAATTGAACCGTCAGCCTGAATGTATGGGTACTATACTGGATATGACCTGTGATTCTGATGGTGAGATCGATAGGTTCACAGATGTAAAGGACGTGAAGGATATGCTGGAGTTACATTCACTGGACGGGCACCCGTATTATGTAGCTGTGCTCCTTTTGGGTGCATATCAGGACGCTATAGGTGATCTACATAACCTGTTCGGGGCTGTGCATGAAGCTCATGTGGTGGCGAAGGGTGAGGATGAATGGGTCATCAAGAAGATTATCAAGGGGGACAATGTAAGTTCTGTGCTGAAAATGCAAAACTTCAGCAGGACAAGCCTGGTGGAAAGTGTCGAGTCGTCCATAGAAAAGGCAGTGGACGATAATGAGTTGAGTCCCCAGTCTGCTAAAAGCATCCTGAGCAATATTAAAAGGGAGATCAATGATTATACGTATCTTGATTTTTAGGTCGTGTCCCTGAGTTACTGAACTGGCACTTTGAACGTTAATAATTCGTTACTGTTCAGCCCAGGCCTGTGAGATTGAAGGCGTCTCCGGCACTTTCATTAATCTGCTTTATAGCAATGCTGCCACTTATTGCCACGGCACTGCTACCTATGACATCACCCCAGTCTCTGGGATGCATGGCATAGGGGACTGTTATTGCCACAGCCGCACCTGCCAGCGGACCGGCGGCAGGCCTAGGCATCTGGGCGGATGGGGACCCGGACAGCATTTCAATGTGAGTCGCAGATTGACGCGGATATACGCAGATTGAAGGTTGCCGTTGGGGGTTTCACCGCAATGGGTGCAAAGTTCGCAAAGACATTGTAAACTTTACTGTGCGTCCTTTGTGGTATAGTGCCTCATTAATTTTATATTTAAATAGACATACTAGCCGCCGGCAGCAACAACCAACACCCGTGGCTGCCGCCCGCACACACAACTCCCGCACTGTTCTTCAGCAACCTCGCACATCCGGGCATGTAAGGACTCTTCAACATCTTTCATACTTTTAACACGGATTCGTTCAGGCGTACCAAAGGTCTTCAGCAATATGTCCAGTCCTGCAAGCACCTGCTTCCAGTAATCCACCTTTTCCCAAAGATCAGCTACTTTCTGACCAAACTCGTTTCTGTCCTCATACCAGTGCTCATGCAGTCCAAGCCTGCGCAATTATATCTCAAACATATCAACCTTCCTGGGCATAGCTTCCGGAAATTCCTGCCAGATCAGCAGTTTCTCAGACCCTTCAAGCCTGGATTTCAGATCCCCGCCCCTGGCTCCTTTTTAGCTTATTCCTTATACTTTTTATTATTTTCCGGACGATCTGGAAAACCGCAGAGTACGCCGAGGGACGCTGAGAAAAATAACAACCCTCTGCAATTCTCCGCGTTCTCTGCGTTTGATCTTTTTTGCCATTACCTATTGATCCAGAATAAATTAAAAAGTCTCTTATTCCTGATAAAATCGAGACTGTTACATTACATGTTGGTACTATCAAAATAACCGCAGATGAACGCAGACAAACACGGATACGCTGCCTGAAAATCTGCGTTCATCTCTGTTTATCTGCGGTTTTATAATATTCACCAACATATGTTGTAACGGTTTCATAAAATCACAAAGATTAATTATAACTTAATGCTGTTAATAAATGAACAAATGACCCAAAAACCCACGAAGAACAGCACAATGCCCCCCTCCAAAACCGCAATGAATAAGCAGGTTCTCGATAAAGTCAGCACCGAGCATGCTAATGAAATTCTAAAAAGACTTGCTGATGAGGATGCGAAGATCTCGAAAAGGATAGAAGAGCTGGCGCTGGAATACCTTATGGAAGTGGATCCGGATGGTATCGCAGAGAATGTCTTCTGTGATCTGGACATCCTTGATGTTGAGGATGTCTGGAAAAACTCAGGAAGTACGAGATACGGGTATGTTGATCCTTATGAACTGGCCTTTGAAATGTTTGAAGAAGCACTGGAGCCTTATATTGACGATCTCAGGAAATGCCAGGAGCTTTCAATGGACGAAAAGGCAAAACTTCACTGCATGGGGATATTGAAAGGGATTGATCAGTTCGAACGAGAAGCTACTACAGAATTTAAGGATTGGGCTGTCGATGACCCTTATGAAAATTTCATACAGGTTTTTGAGGAGTGGAAGAACGAGAACATGAATCCAAAAAATTTAGAAGAGATGGATGAGTTCATAAAAATAAATTTTCCCAAATGGTATAGAAGTGTTTTGGAAGAATGAAAAATATATTTGGAGTGGGTCATGTCGCCACGGAAAAAATAGGCATTTAATCCTGACGCCGGAGGGATAAAAATCCCTGATCCAGTTTAACATGATGTTGAGAAGCGTATTACAAGCATTGCTGAGAAGGACTTTAGAGGGAAGCACACACGCCTGGATATTCGCTTCAAAGGTCAATTTTGTTACATTGATGCATATCAAGAGCCAGAAGTCAGCAATGACTGGCCTCTGGAGGATTGGCATGAAACAAAGGAAGAGTATATTGAACGGCTCCGAAACACTCTTATCCATTTATGCAGGCTTCGATATTTTGGCGATGATCGATGGGGCTTTGCATTCTATACATACAGCAATGCGAAGTATGAATTATCCATGTAACCTAATGGCGAGTTCTTCGGAAAACCTGAGGATGCATTCCTTGCTTCGGCAATGTATCTTCAGTAAATGGTGGAAAATAAATGCGAGGTAATAGATGATGAATATTGACCCGTCTCTTACTACTTCACCAGCAGTTACTTAAGAGCCTTCAAGCCTTGACAACTTCTGCAGATAATCTACCCGTCAATAAGAAAAAGCAACATTTACCCCTCCTCCCCAGCCCGTATGTTCCCAATTGCTTCCCTGGTCCATGCATCAAGTTCAATATTATGACATGCAGCTAATTCTCTCAGTTCCCCTGCTGCTATTTCCAAATCGTCCTCATAGGCCTGATCCCCCATCCGAAGCACGTGCTCATATGAGGCAACAGCTTCATTAAGATAATTGCCCTTTTCCAGGATGCGGGCAAACCCTACCCGAATGAAAGAGTCCTCCTGCATCACATCTATGAGTTTGCCATACTCATTCCTGCACTCATCCCACCTCCCCATAAGACCAAGAAAATCAGCAAAATCCATACTGGTATTGACCCATTGTTCCTGGTTCTGGTCTTTATGGAATGACTGGAGCCGGCGGAGTATATCAAGTCCTTCCTCTCCAAGTTCCGGGTGGTCAGAAACAATTAATCCGAAATGGCGTAATAATTTACCCATCAATCCCTTTTGCTCAGCCAGGGGTTTCAGTATCCTGAATAGTTCCAGAGCCCTGACAACATTACCTTCTCTTTCAGCATCAGACGCCAGAAATGTTAGATTTTCAAGAACCAGTATTGTATCATATGGTGCTGCCTTTTGTAGATCAGCCCATTTAGCATAATAGAATCCATTACCCAGTACCTGCCTGGGAGGGGGAGCTTTCACAAATGAAAAACAGCACTTCTTGAATTTTTTACCACTTCCGCAGGGACAGGGTTCGTTGCGGCCTACTTTCCTGGAGATAGGCAATAAATTGCGCTCATTCAATGCATTTGCTATCTCTAATCTTTTAAGCTCAATCGCTATGGATTTTTCTCGCTGCTCAAGCTTTTGGGCTGCATGACGCTCTTTTTCGTATTCTTTTTCATATTCTTTTTCGTATTCTATTTCCCGTCTGACCTGGCGTTCGGCGACCTTTTCAGGATTATAAAAGTTCAGCAGATCATTATTATATATGCCAGGAAGCTTTTTGATGTCTATCAACAAATCGTCCCTGTTAATGATAAATTCATCAATAACACCACGATCGAAAGCCTTCTCCAGAACAGGGATGGATGACGGATCACCTATATCCAAAATAGACCCTGCGGCAAATGCCAGGAATTCCGGATCATCCTCTTCTAAAAACAACCCATGTAGAAATGTGGAAATACGTTCTTGCTCGTGAGGATAATGCAAAGCTATAGCTACCAACCCGTCCACCGCAATACTGCGGGACCGCCAAAATTCATTATCCCTTTCATGGGCAAAAATAAACTCCTCAAGGAGGGAAATTGCTGGCGGACCTATGCGTCCGAACACTGTGGGCAGGTCTTCCATAATCCAATCATCCTCAACTTCATAAGCCATAATAAGTGCATTAACCAGTTGGGGAAGTGCCCTGGGGTCTGCCAGCATGCCAAGCAGTTTCACAGCATGGAGGGGCATCCACTGCCTATTGTCCTCAGCTTCCCAATAGTCATCATCTTGGAGGACATTAATTAACGGTATCACTGCTTCCTGTTCTTTTGCAAGAATGGCTTGAGCCATCTCCCTGGGAACTTGATCCCCCAGCTCTTCCAGCTTATTTAATAACTCTTGAATAGAGAGGTGGGAAAACACCTTTTGTACCTCAAAATTTGATGTGTATCCTGTTAGTGGATGTCAGGACAATAAGTTGGCACAGGGCTTCAATGTGGGGCGACTATATAGGTGCGCTGTAAGCCTTACCCACATGGCTCACCATTTCCTCCGAAGTCACCTGTGCCAGATGATACATGGAATCCAAACCACTTTAATCTGACGGTTTCTTAACCTATAAGAAAGGAAATGCCCCATTCTCCCGGATGATATGGCTCAATGAAGATTTACAAGCAGATATATCAGTCGTCAGTACCCCTGGCATAGAAAGTCAAATGTCACTCCTCGCATCATCCATACTGTTCAGGAGCTTTTCCTATCTTTTCAATCACTTGTGGCTTTCGAGGTTTAGGGCTTTCTGTTATTATTTCTTCTAATTTCACTTCAAAACGCCACATATCGCCATAATCATACAGATAAAGAATATTCTGCCCTACAAATAGTCCCAGCTCGCCAATACGTACCTCATCCACACATATGCCTTGATCATCGTTAGGAGATGTAAAACATTCATGGGACCAGAGCTTGCCATCCATGAAGAAAGAATAAAGATGATCATCATCGAAACGATAGGCCATCCGAATTGAATTATGCAGGTCAAGCAAGGTGTGATCTGCAGATATTTCAATAGTTCTCCAGAGGTTTTTAGCAAGGGATGCCTTGAAAACATAAGTTCCATCCACAAATTTAACTTCCTCCCGTGGAAGAGATTTTTGCAATTCTCCTTCAGTAAAAAGTGGAATAAAAGGCAGGAAGAATGGATCGCCAGTTTTTCCCTTATCAATTTCAATGGAAGTTTTTGACTTATTACTCTTTGGCTTGATTTTTAAAAATCTCTTTGTGTTCTCATCATAGCATGCAGAACCGGGTATTGCTTTCCATTCACCCATTTTGCGACGGAATGGTAAATTCCAGTAATACAAATTCCTTGCTTCACTTAAGATTTCAGATATGGTCACACCGAAAGTTGAAGGTGTTATTGATTCTGCTCTAAATAAACGTTTAGGCTCCTGCTGTGCAACTAAATCTTTATCACGAGTTACTTCCCAGAAACCAAAGAAAGAAAAATAGTGTAAGAAATATTCCCAGTGCAAAAACATCATGTATATATGAGAATCCCTATTGACCTTTACCTGAATTTTCTTTTCAGGTTGTTGTTTGCTTAAAAATTCCAAAACACCAGAAACGGTATTCATGGGTGAATGACCGAAGTATCCTGCTTGCAGCTTTTTCCAATCGGCATCTACCCAGAAGGTCTCAAGCAGGAAAAAATATTTCTCAGCGGGCTTCAATTCCTCATACAACAAAAGTCGTTCTGTTGGTTTCAAAACAAATTTACTGCCTTTTCCAGGAAACTTCCTGAACAATTTTCCTGCTAAGGCCATATGGAACAACAAGTGCAAAAGAGGGTACAAGGTCTGGTAAGTTCGTGTAGTAGTATCTGGCAGAGGATCAGTCATCTTCTGGTTCAGTTCGTATAAGTGTTTTCCAGATATGAACTCATTGGTCGCAGTTAAGATTATCTTATGCGTTTTTATGTACTGGCAAAATGTGGCAAAATCCCGTATAAGCGGCGTGGGTTTTGATTCGGTTAATGTGATAATAGGTAATTTGGACATAGTACTCTTCTTTTAGTTAAACCAGCGATTCATGACAGGCTGTTTTCAGATTGAACACTGACAATTTCATATAATATCATCAAGCTTTAGTTTGAATCCATAGAGGCCATTTAATAATTATTGTGAGTAACTAAATAAATCCTTCGTTTTTGATTTAAATCCATATTTGGCTTTCCTTTTCAAGGAAATTTAAATTGTTAGCCGACCCACTAAGAAATCTCCGCATCCTATTTCCTCTTCTTCGCCCCTGTTTTTTCACCATAAGCAGTCTCAATAGCGCGCCTGCTGATCTCATCATAATACCCGCCCATTTTCTCTACAAAATCCTCCTTGCTGTCCCAGAATTGTGGTGTTCCCAGCCGTTTGATAACCGCAGCAGACACATCAGGCGGCGATATACTAACTGAAAAAGATTCGCTCTCTCCCGCCTCCCAGAAATCATCCATAGACAAAGCAGCTTCTTCTTCTTCAGCATCCTCATCAGCCGTAAGAGTCTCTTGTTCAGGCGGGCTTTGAACATCCACAGTGCGCTGTTTGCGAAGAGCCGCAGTAATATCATCCTTTGTCCGGCCCCGCAATTCAAAGATCATGAAAGGGTCGCGGTCAAATTCTTCCGCTAAGATATAATAAAGTGCAGCAATATGTTTGCATGGATTTGCACTGTCCGGGCATGAGCAGTGCGTTTTTATATCCTTTGACCTTTCAGGGAACAGTGACACATCTGCTGCTTCAAAAGCATCCTCAATATCATCCGGCATTTCACCTGCAAGAAGTTTTGCCGCAAATATGGCCTTCTGCGACATCTCCTCTATTACATGATCCCATGCCCCTTTTGTGATCGGTTTGATCTCAATTGTGACAAAATAAGGTTTGCGTACAGAACCCTGGACAGTTGCCTCAACCTTTCCGGTTGAAAGTTCAAAATCAAGCACCTGGCCTTTTCTGGCATACCGTCTTCCCCGCTCAAGCCGGTTGCTCCAGCCAAAGGATTCCAGGACACTTACCCAGCGTTTTGACCACCAGGTATCCCCTATACTGCCCCTCTTGCTTTTGGCTTTGATACCGCCTTCCACTTCTATTGGCTTTGAAGGGGCATAGCCGCCCCAGAAGTCATTACGCCAGCTCATTGTTCAACTTTCCGTTAATATTTCATAGACTTTTTATTATTATTATCTTCTGCAATGGTTCAAAAAACCACAGAGGGCACAGAGAACACAGAGAACACAGAGTAAAACAACAACTCTCTGTGTCCTCTGTGCTCTCTGTGGTTGATTATCTTAGTCATGATTAAACTATATATGATAAATTGCAAATTTACTCATTCCATTATTCATCTATTACCGTCGCTTGCCTCAATGCAAATAGATCCTTCAACTGCTCGGTTGACATCTCTGTCAGCCACCCTTCTCCCGCACCTATGACGTTCTCTGCAAGTGCTTTCTTATCCTCGATCATCTCATCTATCCTTTCTTCAAGGGTCCCTTCGCAGACAAACTTGTGAACCTGTACGTTCTTGGTCTGCCCGATCCTGAATGCCCGGTCTGTCGCCTGGTTCTCAACAGCAGGGTTCCACCAGCGGTCAAAGTGGAACACATGACTGGCACGGGTAAGGTTGAGGCCCACCCCGCCTGCTTTAAGCGAAAGTATGAATATCCGTGGTCCGCCCTTTTCAGAAAATCTCATAACTATCCGGTCCCTCTGTTTCTGGGATACTCCGCCATGTAAAAAGAGCACCTCCTGGCCAAAGACATGCTGGAGATGCGTTTTAAGCATATTGCCCATCACTGCGAACTGGGTAAAGACCAGGGCAGCAGCATCTTCGGCAATCACCTCTTCCATCATCTCAGCAATCCGGTTCAACTTGCCTGAGCGCCCCGGCAGTGCCGAACCGTCATCCAGGAACTGCGCCGGGTGATTGCATACCTGTTTTAGCCTTGTAAGTGCCGATAATATAATTCCCTTTCTTTCAATTCCTTCTGAGCTCTCGATCCTCATAAGGACATCTTTAACAACAGCCTCATAGAGTGTAGCCTGCTCTTTTGTAAGGTTGCAGTAGACTTTAGTCTCGATCTTATCAGGAAGGTCTGTTATGATGGTCGGGTCGGTCTTGAGGCGGCGCAGGATAAATGGCGAAACGATACTTCGAAGTTTCATGCCTGCATCTTTATCATTATACCGTTCAATGGGCAGTGCAAAACCCCTCCTAAAGCCTTCTGCCGAGCCAAGGTAGCCCGGATTTAAAAACTCCATAATAGACCAGAGCTCTGATAAACGGTTCTCAACAGGTGTGCCTGTAAGAGCCACGCGGTAGTCTGATTTGATCTTGCGCACAGCCTGGGATTGCTTTGTGAACTGGTTCTTGATGTTTTGCGCTTCATCCAGCACAACCCCGCTCCAATCCACCTTTTTGAACATCTCCTCATCCCTGTGGGCAAGGGCATAGGTACTGATCACCATGTCAAACTTGACAGCTTCAGAATAGAATTTATTTGTCCTGATCCGGGCTGTGCCGTGATGTATCATAACCCTGAGGGACGGCGCAAACTTTTGCGCTTCCCGATACCAGTTCCCGACAACGGAGGTAGGACAGATCAAAAGAGTGGGTTTTTTAACACCTTCCTCTTTATCCTTTATAAGCAGGGCAAGAAGCTGTATGGTCTTGCCAAGACCCATATCATCAGCAAGACATGCTCCAAGCCCGTACTGCCGCAAAAACGTAAGCCATGAGAAGCCCCTGACCTGATAAGGGCGAAGTTCACCTACAAAATCACCAGGCTGTGTCAGCTCATCTATTCCTGTTCTGCCTGATAAACGCTCGAACAGCTCTGATAACACACCTGATGCATTAAATCCACCAACCGGAAGGCCAATTTCTGATTCTCCCAGTCCTGCGCTCAGTCTTAGGGCTTCATCCAGTTTCATTTCACCTGATTTTTTTGATTTGAAGAACTTAATGGCAGCTGCGATATCTTCTTTTTTGACCTCTACCCATTCTCCCCTGATACGCACAAGCGGCTCTTTGAGATTTACAAGATTTGCAAATTCCTCTTCACTTACAGGCTCACCGCCAAGAGCAAGCTTCCAGTCATACTGGATGATCGAGTTAAAACCGAACAATTTCTTGCTGTTTTTAGGATCTTGCTTTGGCTTAACATTTAATGATACGCCAAGCTTCGAATCTGATGCCCCTTTTTTCCACCATGGAGGGATAAGGACCCCGAATCCGCTCTCTGTAAATAAAGGTACAGCCTCTTTTAAAAAGGTATATGCCTGCTGCGTGGTGAGCTGGGCTGCAGTGGGTCTTGGAGAATGGAGACTGTCCTCTATCCGGGGGTACAGGCGGGAGGCCTTCCCTAGATCGGCAAGAAGTTTTTCCTGGGGATGGTCGAATTTGCGGTTTAGGAAATTAAGTGTATCTTTTGACTCTCTCCAGACGTTCCCGGCAGGTACAAGCAGGCTGGGGTCATCCGAAGCCTGGAGAAAATACCGTAGGTTCCAGAAATCCGACTCTTCTTCAACTGGGGGCTCAAGACGAAAGGATGTGCGAAATCCTGATTTTTCAATTTCGTGTATCGGGGCTTCCCACAATTGTAATCCCTTTGAAAGGTTTTTAAGCATTGATCTATTGACTTGTAACGGTTCTCCGGTTGTAAGGGATTGTAACCATACTTCAGAGATGCCTGGTTTTTTTGATCTGATCTCTGAGATCGACATCCAGTTTTGGATACAGTCGTTAATGGCACTATTGAGGAAATCCGATAGGAATGCTTTCTGGAAATTTGGAACCTTATTCTGGAGGAGTGCCCTGCACACAGGTGGCATTGACTTTGTAAGCATTGAAAAGTGCATTCTGTCGTCGTCATCATTCAGCATGTACTGCCATCTGGGAAATACCTCACCGTTCTCAGAAACGACTATACCGGGAACAAAATGTTGTTTTGACAGCAGTTCCAGTGAAAATTTTGAAACGTTACTCCAGAACCTCAGATCGGTTCCTATGACTGTGCTGTCATGTTCTATCCATGCTCCCGATAGTGAGCTAAGTAGTGATATTGCGTTTTCGGGTGGGATGCTTAAACCTTCGATTTTCCATGGTATTAAACCCACTGGCTCTTCAGGGCTCTCATTGCCATTATCTTTTAGTAGATCGGGTGAAGCCTGGGGCGACCTGGATAATGTAGGAAGAGATAAAAGCACATCATCCTTGTGGGTCTTGGTACTGGTAATGTTGCCATTGATAACTTCCAGGAGTTCTATCACCATTTTCAGGTCTTCATGTGCAACCTGAAATGGATGGGGGCGGGGTTTGCCGGCAGATAATTTTGGAGGGCGGCCCCGGCGTTTGATAGTGGAAGCTGTAGACGACTCACCCCATATGAAGAAATCTCCCTGATCGTCTATTGTTTCTGATGGTTTCCAGGTTCCGTGTAGAGCTATCATTGTATGTGAAGTTACATTATTATGCTCTTTTATTTGTACATAAATTTTGTCTTTTTCGGTGACAGTTATAATTCGTGTTGATGAATTTAATAAAACCACAGATAAACACAGATGAACACAGATTTTCAGGCAGCGTATCCGCGTTCAGCGGTGTTCATCTGCAGTTAGTTTGATAATACCAACATATAATATAACAGTCTCGGCTATTCCTGTGATTTTTTATTAATGGAGAGGTTTCCACCCAGATCATACAGAGGGACAGGCATGCTGAGTTCGTGATGTGGATGGTAAACACTGTCACTACCCTGGATAAGATATGTGTGGAATTCCGCTCTTTGCAGCGCAGCGAGATCGCAGAAATAGAGGAGAGTTTTGGCAAAAGCCAGGTGGGTTCGTCCACCATGCCTCACAAGCGCAATCCTATCAAGAGCGAGCAGGTATGCGGGCTGGCCCGGATAGTCAGGGCTATGGTTGAGCCTGAACTGTTGAACAATACGCTGTGGGATGAGCGGGACCTGACCAACAGTTCCTGCGAGGGTGTGGTCTTCCCTGAGACCTGCGTGCTTACCGATCATCTCCTGAAACTTGCCGAGGGTATTATTGCAAATCTGCGTTTCTTTCCTGAGAATATCAAGCGCAACCTGGAGCTTATGCGCGGGCTGAATATGGGCGAGGCTGTGATGATCGAGCTGGCCAGGCGGGGTGTGGGCAGGCAGGAGGCACATGAGATTGTGAGGACCAGCGCCATGGAGGCCCGCGAGTCTGGCAGGCATATGAAGGAGGTACTGATGAAACGGTCTGAGGTGACTGAGTTCATTAGTGCTGAGGAGATCGAAGGGGTGATGGACCCAGAGGGGTATATCGGGACTGCGGTGGAGCAGGTGGAGGCTGTGGTGGGGCGGTTGAGGGGGAAAAGGCATTAGTGAGAAAAGTGAGTGATGGAGTATAGTCTGCTACATAACAATTAATAAAATTTTAACCGCAGATGAACGCGGATGAACGCAGATACGATGTCGCACATTAGCGTTTATTCTTTTGCGATTGTGTCTTCGGGCATTGCTGGTATTTTATTTACATCCATGTATAATTGCCAATATAAATATATATAATTATTAATATAGATATATAA
>JAAXOC010000108.1 GCA_014237145.1 ANME-2 cluster archaeon | reverse complement strand
TGGGGGGATGGATAAGCCCCAACCACACACACTTAAACGAATTAGGGGGCATCCTTAGGATGGAGGTAGGGAGGTGGTGTAAGCACGACAGATCTGGGGTGGTCGATGCATATGAATTTATTATCTCCCTTTCTCAGCTATAAGTGCTTCAATCATTACATATAACCTGAACAGCTCATTGGAAAACCTATACTCACCTCTAACTTCTTCCTTTGTCAAAACTCCAAGCTCTTCCATTCTTCGACGAAAATTATCAAAATTCCTGCACTCTGAGTCGCTCATTTCTTTTACGAGTTCTTTTCTCCTGAATTTTGCTTCTAAAGGTAATTTACCCATCGTTCGCAGAATAGAATGATATGTTTCACTGCGAAGTGTTTGGTACACTTGCCGATCAAGATACTTCCGCCCCACACTCTCTGCAGCATGAAAGATACCATTAATAGCATCACCCTTGTCAATGCAACTATCAGAATCCTCCCAATAAACAGCATCTCCAACTTCGTGAAGAAGCACGGGCAGACCGCCAGAGTAACAAGTTAACATCGGCAAGGCATCTTGTTCTATAGTTATATCAACGCTTTCAAAGGCTTTTTTAAAAAACTCTTCCGATTCATTGTTATTCATTGAATTGAGCTCTATGACATTAAAAATCCTGCTTATTGAAGGTTGATTCTTTGTCAGGTCGCTCATTCTATCTGGAATCCCCACTAGTATTAACAAAATCGGTAAAGGTTTTTGAGAGGATGCTATTTCATCCACAAAACTTTTAAGAAAATATGAGAATTCAGGAACATTTGACATCCCATTAAGATCATCTAAGATAAGGAGTAGACCTTTTTTATCTTCTTTAATCGTTTCAAAGATACCGCGCATGATGGATAAAAAATTCAAAGGCAAATCTTCAAGTAGTTTTTGATCATCGGTAAACTCAATGTTCATACCTACGCCAAAAACTCCAAGCTGAACCCCTTTTATATATTTCCCAAAGACCGTCTTTGCTTTGTCAAAAAGATCTTTATCGGGCATTGCCTGTAGTATCTTCGTAAGGACAATCTGGCAAACATCTCTAACATTCGTTGCCGACCCTATGTAACAATGAACTCCGACAAACTGATATTTTTCTTCTGCGATGTAACGTGTGAGGACAGATAATGAGCTTTTTCCAATTCCACGCTCACCGGTTATGAAAAGATTTTCATTTCTACCCGAGGATGTCTGCACAATAGCTCGATTAATCCTCTCAATTTCGCGTGTACGACCAATGAAATAATCTATTGGTACTGGTATCCCCGGTGTGAATGGGCTGTTTTCTTTCGTCATTTTATCTTAAGTGAATAAACAGCCTAATTATACTTAAGTCAAACGACCCCATCCTTGTATGCAGGATCGTGAGTGTATCGAATAGACGAGATTTATCTATTGCTATTAATATCACAACCTACCCCAAAAAATCAAACAATCCGCATGATCCGCCCCGATCTTCGTGTACTCATGTTAGCCTCATACCGGACTTAAATACCTAGGCCTGAAAATATTACTTTGCATTCCGATTTTTCATTTCATCCGCCAATAGCTCGAATACAATTTATCTCCACATACAGGTTAGAAATAACGAAGGACAGGGTGCCTACATACTACTTACCAACTGCTCGCCCTGTACCTTATCCTTAGAGCAGGAGCAGGAGTTGATGCGGGAATAAGGCGAGCCGATGGAGTCTTGAGATTTTTAATTTTTGTATACTATAAACCTGTATCCTATAAACCGGTAACTTCCAAGGCAGCCAATCCTTACATCACTTCTTTGTCTAACTATAAAACCGTAATTTAATAATACATTAGACACATCAAGAAACAAAACCCCTAAAATTTTTACAATCATATACAAGGTGCACATATGGAATTCAAACGAACTCACTACACATCACACGTAACCCCGGAAATGAATGGCCAGACAGTAAAACTTGCAGGCTGGGTCCACGAAATACGCGACCTTGGCGGCATTATGTTCCTTGTCCTCAGGGACAGGGAAGGTATGGCCCAGATAATCCTTTTCAAAAAGACCATCGACCCCGAAGTGCTTAAGAACGCCAAAGCCCTCAGCCGCGAATCCGTTGTCCTGATTGAAGGCGAGGTCAAGGCCGAGGCCAAGGCCCCAGGCGGCTACGAACTGGTCCCGATAAAGATCGACCTGCTGAACCCGGCCAAATCCCCGCTGCCTATGGATACCACAGGTAAGGTGAACGCAGAACTGGACACCAGGCTGGACAACCGCTTTATGGACGTACGCAGGCCAAGGACCCAGGCAGTATTTCACATCCGCCACCACATGCTCTCTGCCGTAAGGGAATTTTTAGAGCATGAAGGATTTATTGAGATAACCACCCCAAAAGTAGTGGCAACCGCTACCGAGGGGGGCACCGCACTGTTCCCGATCACCTATTTCGATACAGAGGCCTTCCTTAATCAGAGCCCACAATTGTTTAAGCAGCTCATGATGAGCGGCGGCATGGACAAAGTGTTTGAGATAGGCCCCATTTTCAGAGCTGAAGAACACGACACCAGGCGGCACCTGAACGAAGCCACCAGTATCGATATCGAGGCTAGTTTCATGGACCATGAGGACGTAATGGTAATACTGGAGAACCTCATCGTTTATGTTTATGAAAAGATTGCCGAAAGGGCCGTACCCAGCCTTAAGACGCTAGGCATTGAACTGACTATCCCAAAGGCACCCTTCAAGCGCCTGACCTACGACGAGGCAATCGAGATCAACAACGAGAACTCAAAGGAGTTACTGGAATGGGGTGACGACCTGAGCACAAATGCTGAAAAGGTCATCGGTGAGGTCATCGGCGAACACTACTTTATCAAGGACTGGCCAACCGAGATCAAGCCCTACTACACCCAGCCCTACGAGGACGAACCCACAATGACCAAAGCCTTTGATATGATGCACCCCCGCATGGAACTCTCTTCAGGTGCCCAGCGTGTGCATGACCACGACATGCTGCATAAGCGCATACAAGACCAGGGGCTAAACCCTGACGGGTTTGAGTTCTACCTTAAAGCATTCAGGTACGGAATCCCGCCGCATTCGGGATGGGGCCTGGGGGCCGAGAGGTTGCTCATGACCATGCTGGATGTGGACAACATAAGGGATGTTGTACTGTTCCCCAGGGACCGCAAACGCGTATCACCCTGACAGAAGAGCGATTAGTACATAATTATAAGCATTTATCTTTATAATATTAATAATACCACAAATTATTTTAGTAACTTGACTCACATAATAAAGTGGATATGAGGTTAATTATTGAGGGGTTGTAGTGATAAGCGAAAACAGGGATATTTTAGTTGAAAGGCTTGAACATAAGCTGGTCGCGAAAGAACGTGAGATCAATGAACTCAGGAATTCGATAAAAGAGTCCATTGTTGAAGAGCTTCGTGAAGGCATGAAGGAAGACCTTGACTTTGACAAGAGGATATCAGTGCTTGAGAATAAGCTAAGGGACATATCCCTGTCCTATGACGGGGTCATGAATGAACTGCTTGACCAAAAAATAATAATCCAGGACATGAAAAATAAATACCTTAAAGACGACAAGGTAGATCAGGCCTCATCAATCACCGGGTCTGGAAATCCCGGGAAATTATCTGACTGGCATGACAGTGTACAGGTACACAGAGAAGAACCATATACTGAAGAAGAAAAAGCTGAACCCTCAACCCAGTTTATCATTGCAGAAAGTGAAGAGGGCAGAGTTCCACTTAGGAAAAAGGATGAAAAGGACATCATAATTGCCAAAACTTCTGCATCCGGCTCTACCAGAAAAGGCGAAGTTGTTATAGAGGCCAGGGAAGATGAGGATGTAGTTATCGAATATAAAAAATAACAGTGAAAAAACACCGATCATGAGGTATTAGGTGCATATAAAAGAAATAGAATTCCAGAATTTCAAATCTTTTGGAAGGAAAATCAAGATACCTTTCTATGACGGTTTTACCACGATATCGGGACCCAACGGGAGTGGAAAGTCCAATATTGTGGACGGGATACTTTTTTGTCTCGGTCTTTCAAGTTCAAGGACCCTGCGTGCAGAAAAACTTACAGACCTGATATTTAACGGTGACAGGGGTAAAAAACCGGATTTTGCCCAGGTCGTTATACGGTTCGATAACTCGGACCGCGAGATGCCAGTGGATTCTGACGAAATAATTATTACAAGGAAAGTGCGCCAGACCAATTCGGGATATTACAGTTATTATTATTTTAATAATAAGGCGGTAACCCTCAGGGAGATCCATAACTATCTTGCCAAGGCCGGGATAACTCCTGAAGGCTATAACGTGGTTATGCAGGGTGATGTTACCCGTATCACGGAAATGACAGCCACAGAACGGCGCAAGATAATCGACGAAATAGCAGGTGTGGCCGAGTTCGATAATAAGAAAGACCATGCCATAAATGAGCTGGATATTGTTAAAGAGCGTATCGAGCGGGTGGATATCATACTGGCAGAGGTGGATGGCCAGCGTGAAAAACTGCAGCGTGAGCGGGATCAGGCACTGAAGTACCAGGCCCTGCTGGAGGAAAAAGTACGCTATGAGGGTTACGTGCTGCTCTCAAAGCTCAAGGATGCGCAAAAAGAGTTTGACAAGATAGTGGAAGAGATCAGTTCCAGGATGGAAGGGGAGTCCGAACTTGAATCACTCCTTGAATCCAAACAGGAGAAAATGAATGAACTGGAGTCAGGTCTAAAGGAACTGAACGAACAGATAACCCAGATGGGTGAAGAGGAGCAGATAGGAATAAAACGGCAGATCGAGGAGACCAAAGGAAAGATATCGGTCAGCCAGAACACTATTACACTTACTGAATCCGAGATAACTGACCTGGATTCCCAGCGCAGGAAAGGACTTATCGAGATAGATAATATCAAGGGGAATACAGCTGAGCTAACCTCAAAGATAGAGGAAGAGGGACATCGCAAGGAGGGGATTACCAGTGAGATAGGGGACCAGAATACCCAGTTGCTGGTACTTCGAAGCAGGATAGCAGAGGTGGATTCGAAATTCGTACAGACCCGTGATGAACTGTCAAACGTGAAACATGACCTTGAAGAGGCCCGTAACCGCAAGAACGAACTGATGCGCCAGGAGGACCGGCTGCTTGATGCCATGCGCAGGCGCAGTGCTGAGATAAAGGATATAGAGGAAGAGATAGAAGATTCCGGGCGCAAGATCAAGTTCGCTGATGATGACCGGGAAGATGTGGTGCAGGAGATCCAGGCCCTAAACAAACAGATTAAAGACCTTAACAATGATATTGATGATCTGGAATCCAACCGCTCCCAGATGAGGGGTGTGCTCAAGGACCTGGAAGAGAACCTGCGTAAGCTGCAGCAGGAGTACATGACAGCCGAGGCTAGGGTCAGGGCAGCAAAAGAAGTATCAGGATATAGTAATGCTGTAGAAAAGGTGCTAAAGGCCAGGAAAATGAGGGAGCTGCCCGGTATTTATGGTACCATTGCCCAGCTGGGTAAGGTGGACCAGGAGTATGCCACTGCCCTGGAAGTGGCAGCGGGCGGTCGTATGCAGGGTATTGTGGTGGATACTGATGAGGATGCCTCCCGTGCCATATCCTTCCTCAAGCACCAGCGGGGCGGTAGGGCCACGTTTTTGCCCCTGAACAAGATGATGCCACCTTCAGGATATCGTGATATTTCCGATATGGTTGGTGTGATAGATTATGCTATCAATTTAGTTGATTTTGACATGAAGTTCGATGCTGCATTCCATTATGTGTTCAGGGATACCCTGATCGTGGAGGATCTGGCTACTGCAAGGCGATTAATGGGCGGACTTCGTATGGTCACCCTGGAAGGCGAGGTGGT
Source organism: ANME-2 cluster archaeon (assembly GCA_014237145.1). Taxonomy (NCBI): domain Archaea; kingdom Methanobacteriati; phylum Methanobacteriota; class Methanomicrobia; order Methanosarcinales; species ANME-2 cluster archaeon. Next base: position 3,014 of record JAAXOC010000108.1, on the reverse strand, counting down.
GGAGAAGAGCGGGGCCATGACAGGCGGCAGCCTGTCTAGTAGAGGACTATCCTTTGCAGCTTCTGAAGAGGATAAGATAACCAAATTGGCAGAGCAGATCACAGAACATGAATCCCGGCGCAGTATGCTGATAACCAAACTTGACACAGTGGAAGGGCATATCTCATCTGTCCAGACGGAAATAAGGGATGTGGAGACCGAAATTGCCAAAAAGCAGATGGCGATCGAGGAGATAAACAGCAGGGGTGAAAGGCTCACAGTGCTTATTACCGAAAAACAGGTAGAGCTTGAGGAGATCGAGTCTGGCAAAAAGGAACTGCGTGAAGAGATGGAAAATATAGAGAGCAATAAGCAAGAGGTAGAGCAGGAGATTACCGGACTTGCGGCCAGGGTAGGGGAACTGGAGGAACAGTTGAAAGGTTCAGAGGTGCCTGAGTTAAATGAGCAGGCACAGCGCATCGAGGATGAGATCAAAAGGCTTGAGAACCGTGAGCGGGATATCGAGGCCAATGTCAATAACTTTAATACTGAATTGAAGTATGCCGATGAAAGGGTCGGGGAGATCAAGACCAGGCTGTCAGAACTGGATGGCAGGAAGGATGAACTTCGCTCCAAGATACAGCAGTTGCAGAGTGGAATTACTGAAATGGAATCCTCTCTTGAGGATAAGCTGAAGCGGGAGCAGGAACTGGAAGTGGAACTGGCAGATATGCGAAAAGCCAGGGAGAATATCCAGATGGAATATGCATCGTGGCAGAAACAGCATGGGGAGATTAAGGTCAAGCTTGAGAATTCCCGGCGTCAATTAATGGCTTTGAATGCCACGCGTGATACTCTTGCAGAGCAGGTGAAGGAGTTCAAGATAGAGGTTGAGGGGAGGGGTGTGGAACTGAGTGAGGATGTACCAACACAGGAGGAGGTCCGGACAAGGATCGCTTCCATTACCAGGACAATGACCTCACTGGAACCTGTGAACATGCGGGCTATTGAGGAATATGAAGAGGTGGAACGGCGCAGTAATGACCTGCGCAGCCGTCGTGATATACTGGACCATGAACGTGAGGAGATACTGGAGCGTATCTTCAAGTATGAGCAGATGAAAAAACAGGCGTTTATGGACTGTTTTGATGGTATTAATTATCATTTTAAGAGTATTTTCACTGAGCTGTCGGACGGTCCGGGAGAACTGGAGCTTGAGAACCCTGATGACCCATTTTCAGGCGGGCTTACTATGAAGGTCCAGCCAAAGGATAAGAGCCTGCAGCGTATGGAGGCTTTGAGTGGGGGGGAGAAGAGCCTGACCGCACTGGCATTGATATTTTCCATCCAGCAGTTCAGGCCGGCGCCATTCTATGCTTTTGATGAGATCGATATGTTCCTGGATGGTTCTAATGCGGAGAGGGTGGCATATAGAGTGAAAAAGGCCAAGGATAATGCCCAGTTCATTGTGGTGAGTCTGCGTAAGCCCATGGTGCAGGCGGCTGAAAGGACGATCGGTGTTTCCATGCAGGAGAATAATATTACGAGTATTACTGGGGTTAAGTTGAATTGATATTCGTTTTTATGTTAAGAAATAATTGAGATGGGGTTATTTTATCACTTCTAGTGTATCCCCTTTAAATTAAATGGTAATTTATCATAGTGCTCAGAACTTTGAGACACAGATTGATAGTGGTTGTGAAAATCAGTATAATCGGTGAAATCTGTGTCTACATTGATTTTACATTTGACCATACTTTTTGAAATGTATACCACATTGTCTGGAATATGCTCTGGAGATGGGCTAAAAGGAGACACCCGGATAAAGGTAATACCTGGATCGCTAATAAATACTGGCATTCTGAGGGAACACGGAACTGGGTATTTTCTACCGGAAAGAATAGATTAAAACTATTCTCGGACACAAAGATTGTTCGCTGTGATGGCTTGAAATTGGATAAGAACCCCTATATTGACCAAGACTATTTTGACTTACGAAACTGCTGCCAGATACAAAAAGGATTATGAAAGACTTGAGCCGGATGTGGTTAAAGTCGCAAGTCCGGTTCTTAGAAGAAGGAGAGCGATTACTCGCTCTTCCTCTTCTCAGAACGGTACGTGAGACTTTAACCTCATGCCGCTCAAGCGTCTCATAACCCTTTCAGTATCGGGCACGGTTTCGCAAGTCAAAATATTCTTGGTCAATATAGGGGTTCTTATCCAATTTCAAGCCATCACACCGAACAATTTTCGTATCCGAGAACAGTTTCATCCTATTCTCTCTCGTAGAAAATACCCAGTTCCGAGTTCCCTCAGAATGCCAATATTTATTAGCAATCCAGGTATTACCTTTATCCGGGTGTCTCCTCTTAGCCCATCTCCAGAGCATATTCCAGACAATATGATCTAATTGGCTGAATATCTTGTTGGATACTGCTAATCGGTTAGAATTCGACCAACCAGTAATAATGTGATTCAATACATTAATAAGGTTCTCCTGTTTCCATGCCTTCTCTCCTTTGATCACATCACCAATTTTACGGTTGATATTCCCAATCGACTTCCTGGATGGCTTAATCAGGAGCTTTCCTCTGTATTTGCGGAAATTCCAGCCCAAAAAGTCAAAGCCGTCATTGATATGAGTAATGTGAGTCTTCTCATCCGACAATTCCAGACCTCGTTCCTTCAGGAATTCTTTAATCACTTCGGTAATCTCCTTCGCGGTCTCTTTTGAGTTTGCTGTAACGATAAAATCGTCCGCATATCTCGAAAAATTCCCCTTATGGGGATTGTGTCGAGTTTTATCGATTTTCCCATTCTTACCGATATGATACACAGATGAAATGGCTTTTTCCATCCTGTCCAGTGTCATATTTGCCAATATCGGGGATATAATTCCCCCTTGTGGTGTTCCCGCTGTAGTAGGATTCAAATGTCGATTATACACGAATCACGCTTTAAGAAATTGCCTCAGTGTCGATTTATCCATTGGAATGTTGTCAAAAAGCCAGTCATGGTTGATATTATCGAAGCAA
>JAAXOC010000107.1 GCA_014237145.1 ANME-2 cluster archaeon | reverse complement strand
TCGCCAGTTGGTGCAAATCCAACCTGAGGAAAGGCTAGCCACCACCTCAGAACTGAACCCCACACCCAGGCTGGTAACAGGCTGATGTGAAGCTGGGGGGATGGGATAATAGGCCACAACGGAAGTGAAGGTTATAAGCCCCGAAATTCTGACGATTCTGGAAGCCGACGTTCTCTGTGTAACGGAAGGCAGCATTCGCACCACCATTAGTCCAAACCTCCGGTCTTGGAATATAGCAGAGAGCTTAACGACATGGCAAGGTGATGTGAGTCCAGCGGGGTCTCAGACCGTAGCATGTTATCAAACGGAGACTATGGGAACTCGGGAGGCCCAGGGCGTTCTTCATCAGGAAGTATGCGATTTCAAGCCTATAAACGGTAAGACATTGCAGATGACGCCTTGGGAGTCGGATCAGTTCATAGTACTGATGAAGCAGGGTAATGCCTGTGAAGGGAAGGGACTGACAGGAGCGCGAATGACATCCGTGGCACATCTACCACACCCTGAGGTGGAATGTAGATGACAACAAAACTGGTGTCTAAGACTCTAAAAGTTATACCAGTTATAGCTTTAAAAGCTAAGGAAGATCCGAACTGTAAGTTTACGTCATTAGCACACTTACTTACAGATGATTTTCTAAAAGAATGTTTCAGGGAGTTAAAGAGAAGAAAATCTCCAGGCATTGACGGAGTAACAGTAAATGAATACGAGGAACAACTGGATGAGAATCTCGCAGACCTGGTAGCAAGGCTTAAAGGAAAGCAGTACAAGCCTCAACCGGTCTTGCGTGTCTATATTCCGAAGCCAAACGGCGATAAAAGACCGCTCGGAATCCCGACTATCGAGGACAAGATCGTCCAGATGGCGTTAAAGAAGATTCTCGAAGCGATCTTTGAACAGGACTTTATAGACACATCTTATGGTTTTCGTCCCAATCGAAGCTGCCACGATGCTCTTAAGAAGATAGACAAGATCATCATGAACGCTCCGGTCAACTTTGTGGTGGACATGGACATCTCAAAGTTCTTTGACACAGTAGACCACAAACAATTGATGGAATGTCTAAGACAGAGAATTGTGGATCCGAGTTTGCTACAGTTGATCAGTCGTTTCCTGAAGTCTGGCATAATGGAAGAGGGAGTTTACTGTGAGACGGATCAAGGTACGCCACAGGGTGGAGTGTTGAGTCCCGTACTCGCTAATGTATACCTCCACTATGCGCTGGACTTGTGGTTTGAGACTGAGGTGATTCCACAGCTAACTGGTTATGCCCAGCTTGTCCGATATGCTGATGACTTTGTTGTCTGTTTCGAGAAGGAAAATGAAGCCAGAGCATTCGGAGTTGCACTTAGGCAGCGAATGGGTGAATTCGGACTTACGATCTCTGAAGAAAAGAGTAAGATTCTCGAGTTCGGACGATGCACATGCCAAAGAGCAAGGAAATATGGCATAAAGTGTGAAACCTTTGATTTTCTCGGTTTTACGCACTTCTGCGATAAAACCCGAAGAGGCAAGTTCAAGCTTGGGCGGAAGACGTCACGTAAGAAGTTCAGACAGAAGATAACGGATATGAATATATGGTTAAAGAGTATCCGAAATCTTGTTGAACTGAAAGAATGGTGGAAGGTGCTGGGGCTAAAGTTGCTTGGACATTACCGGTATTACGGTATGAGCGGTAACATACGGTGGCTACAGAACTTCTACTATCAAACCGTGAGTCTCGCCTTCAAATGGATAAACAGGCGCAGTCAGAGGAAAAGCCATAACTGGGATCAGTTTAATCGTTTCATCCAATTTAATCCACTCCCAAAGCCGAAGATATATCATTCGCTATATAACCTGAAACCATAGAGGATGTGCTTCTGAAGAGCCGGATGAGGGAAATCTTCATGTCCGGTTCTGTGAGGGGGCTCATAGTAACCTCGGGGCTATTACTCCAATAAGAAGTGCGCTATGGGTTCTACTCGACAGGCACGCAGAGAATAACAACACACCTCACAATACATCTCTGCACCTCTCTGTGTCCTCTGCGGTGGATCTTTTTTACCACGATCCATTTATCCAGAATAAATTAAAAAGTCACAGAATTAATCCATCCCCATTTCCTCAATCCCGTTCTCATCTACTAGTTTTTTTATCCTCTGCGTGGCAGCATCCAGTTTCGAAGAGCATTGCCTGGTGAGGGCTATTCCACGCTCGAAAAGTTCGAGATTTTCTTCAAGGAAATGTTCGCCACTTTCAATCTTCCTGATAATCACTTCAAGCTCGTGGAGTGCATCTTCAAACCTGGTATCATCAATGTTGGTATCATTACTGCTATCTGTCAAACGTCTTCCTCCGTACTATTTACATTACAATATATCTTACCATCAACGACCCGTATCTCCAGTGCATCTTCTTTTTGTACTTGTTTGACGGTTCTTACGATCTCATCGTCATGCTTTACAATACTGTATCCTCTTTTCAGGATATTCAGCGGACTTACAGCATTGAGCCTACCGACACTTGATTCAAGTAATTTTTGGTGTTTCTCAAGTTCCCTGTAAGTAGTGCTCTTTAGCCGCATCTCAAGTTCATCTGTCCTTTGCATAAACTGGTTCATTGTGCGGCTAATAAGCCTGGCATCCACACTATTTTCGAGATGCTGCAGATGGTTTGAATGCTGTTCGACCAGGTTTTCGATCGATGACACGAGGCGGGACTTAACAGCATCTATCTGGTTCTTCACTTCTTTACGGTCAGGCACCACAAGTTCGGCAGCGGCTGACGGTGTGGGTGCCCTTACATCGGCAGCCAGGTCTGCTATGGTGAAATCAGTCTCATGACCCACAGCAGATACAACCGGGACATGTGAATTAAATATGGCCCATGCCACTGCTTCACTATTGAAAGGCCACAGGTCTTCAAGTGAACCCCCTCCCCTGGCAAGGATAATTACATCAACATCCATCTGGTTCAGGCGTTCTATGGAACTGACAATACTTTCGGTTGCCATTTCACCCTGCACAATTGTGGGGGATACCAGAATGTTCACTGGAAACCGTCTCCTGGTTACATTGATGATATCATGTACCACGGCCCCGGTCAGGGATGTAGCCACGCCAATGCATCCCGGGAAACGTGGCAGTAGCTTCTTATGTTCTGCATCAAACAGGCCCTGTGCAGAGAGTTTTTTCTTAAGTATCTCCAGTGCCCTGTGCAAGTCTCCTATCCCGTCAGGTTTTAACGCAGTTACTACAAGCTGGTAGTTACCCCTGACCTCATACACATCGATATCACCAAGGGCCAGTACCTTCATTCCTGATTCGGGCTCAAACGCCAGGTTTTTGCAATAGTTCCTGAACATCACGCAGCTAAGCTGGGCACCCCTATCCTTTAGTGTGAAATATTTATGTCCTGACCCGTGATTGACAAGGTTGGATATTTCACCTTTTACCCATATCCTGTGGAGCAGGGGGTCCCGGCCTATCACATCCCGGACATAATGATTGAGTTCCCCAACTGAATATATCACAGTCTCATCAGGTCCGCCTTGAAAATCAAGTAAATTCACACATGTAATATTGTATTGATAATGTATGATACTTTTGTTAGCAGGGTGAAAGTAATTCAAAGGAATGAGTCAATAGTTAAAGAGCCATCCAGGTCATCTTCAGATATCGTGGAAGATTCGAATACTGACTTGCGGACCTTTATTGGAACATCCCGCCGCACTGCCAGGGAGATGCAATCACTGGGCCTGGCATCTATGTCTATGCTGGAACCATCATATGACAAGGTAAGCCGGGCATAATATATGCTATCTTCTATTTCATCTATCTGGACACCTGTTATGGTTGCGCCCAAACGTTCGATGATGGTCGTCATCAAGTCGTGGGTCATTGGCCTTTGAGTTACCTCATTATTCAGGGCTGAATGAATGGAAACACCTTCGGCCATCCCCACATAGATGGGCATGATCTCCTCTTCCTCATTAGAGATTATGACCATAGGGGTCGGGCCGTGTACGGTATTAATTATATAGACACCTTTCACATTTGCCAGGATAAATTCGTCCATGCAATATAATTTACCGGAGTATGTAAAAAGGTTTGTTAAGGGGGGATTGATTCACAGCTATGGCGTCAACCTGATTTCTGTATAAGTCAAACGTAGCGACGTCACACCCAACCGCAGCAGAGCTGTGGAGTATAATTATTAATATTAACTAAATATAGAATCCTTATCAGTTATCACGGTGTTGTCCCTTGATTCGATTTCTGTTATTAATTCTTCAACATCCTCTTTATCCAAGATGTTTTCTTTCCATAACGATTTCAATATATGGGGTAGCAACAGACATTGCATGCCGTGCTTTTTACAATAATTGTACACTTTCTTCTCATTACTGAGAAATACATATCCTCTACTTTTACACATTGCGATACTGTCTCGCTCACCCGGCCCAAAAGATTTTGGAAGACCTAACATATAAGGTAAATCATTCTGGTCAACGGCAACAACATCTATATATTCATTTTTGATACAATCAAGAACAGACTCTGCAAAAAAATATCCCTTCTCGTAATATTTCACAAAAGACATTGGACGATACAGACATTTTAGTTTGAAATAGGTCAAAAAGCAGCTTGATCCTACCAACTTTTCCAAATGTAGAGAGAATATTTGTATCTACAAGTATCATTTACTCGTTACTCTAATATCTTTGATAAGTTTCAGGCCTTCGTCAAATTCTTCATCACTCAATGATTCCACTTTAATTTTCAGCCCCTTTTCTGCTAAGACCTCTTTAAATTCTTCACTGACCATGCCTGCAATTTCGGCGGATCTGGACAATGTCACTTTTCCTTCCTGGTATAACTCAACTGCAGATGCTACTCTCAGATCCTGCCGTCTGGAGAACAAATATCGAAGTGCATCTATCGTAAGTTCTGATTTATTCGAATAGTAACCAGCTCCGATCAGGCCTTTTATCTGATCATCAAGAAGAGAATGTCTAGCATGTCTATATTCCATGGTAATTATTTCCTAACTATTCGGTATTAAATCTATGCTTTGGTACTTTACGATGACACAGTAACGATGGTCGGTATCTCAAAGGACAAATGACTGAAGGAAATGCAGAGATGGCAAACACCTCCTTCACACCCTCAATCTCCGAATCATCAATTTTTGTGAAAAATCTTGGATAATTACGATCTTGAAATATCAGACGCGTTTAGATTTATTTCTTCATCTTCCCGGCCACATCCCCCGGACTCTCGGCCACCACAACCCCCGCACCCTCCAGCGCCTCGATCTTCTCCCTGGCAGTCCCGCCGCCCCGCTGATAATGGCACCAGTATGGCCCATGGTCTTGCCGGACGGCATGCTTATCCCTACCACATAGCCCACTACTGGCTTGGTCACATGCTCCCTGATATATTTGGCAGCCTCCTGCTCTGCAGTGCCGCCTATCTTGTACACCATGACTATGACCTCATTTAAAGAGTATCTATGAACGATATGCTCACAAAATTGTACTTAAAATATCAGTAGATTGAAGGGTTACTGAGTATTTCTGTATCCTGTTAAGAAATGAAACAGGCCAGATTAAAATGCTCACCCCATCACTTCCCGCCTTAACAGCACATACGCCAGCCCCAGCCCGGCTATGCCGTAACCCAGTAGCGGCATTAAGTGCCCTGCCAGCACATCGAACCCTTGCTGGTATATCAGTACCGCATCCAGCGCCCTGATGCCCATGGTGATGGGAAGGACATTACCCAGCCATGCCATCAGTGGCGGCATAGTTTCGAATGGGAAGAACATGCCGCACAAGAACAGCATAGGAATGCTCAGCACCAGGGACATCAACATGGCCGTATTCTCGGAATCGGCCAGTGTGGCCAGCGCCATCCCGATACCAATAAAGGATGCCGAATATACCAGGATCACAAGGAACAGCGCTCCCCACTGGGATACAGGGATGAACACACCATATAACAGGAATGCCACTATGATCATGATAATACCCTGCAACAGGGCAATGAGTATCAGCGCAAAGGTTTTGGCAAAGATAAACTCCCCAAGGTTCAGGGGTGTGAGCAGTGTGCGTACCAGGGTTTTCTGGGTCCTCTCCTGGATTATAGTTATGGATGCCAGCATGAACGATATGAACATCAACACAATGGATATAATGCCTGGCATTAAAAAATCAAGCTGGGACTTATCCTCAAACACCTTTTCCATTTCCATTGTTACAGGAGCGGCAATGGTAGTGGGCGATTTCGTTGTCACCTCATTGATCACTCCCTTGGTCCTTTCGATCTCTGATACCAGCGAAGCCGTGCTGTTAGCCATGCCAGTGGAAAGATTCTCCAGCTGCTGTGAGGTATTTGCCGATTGGTCTTTCACATCCTCCAGAGTAGTCACAACATTCTTAATATCAGCAATATTCTCATTGATATTGGATATCTCAAGGGTATAGTTGTTGATGGACACCTGCATTTCCTGAAGGCGGACATCTGTCCGGTTCAGTTTATCATGCAGTTGTGCACTGGTCCGGGCAACGTTGTCAAGGCTGTTGTACAGCGATATCACAGGTGCAGTGTGCTCCTGCAGCAGACCTCTGGTATCCTGGATCTGCTGGATAGTACCTGCCAGTGTGATGCACTGCGGCTGTGACGGGTCGACAGTGCATGTGAGGCCATAGGTCTGCTGCAAACCAGTCTGAAGGTCCAGCAATGCGGCGTCGGTGGCATCGATATCATCCACCACCACTTTCAGTTCATTCCTTAACAGGGCAGCATCATTGTAGATGGAACTCACATTCTCATCCAGTTGCCTGATCTCCAGGCGGCTTTCATTAATGTCGGCAGCGGTCTGGTTCAGGTCAACCTTCATCTGCTGCAGGGTCTGTTCCATCTCGCCCACCGAAGCATTCAGGCTGGTCGCATTGAGTTCATCAAGTGCAGATATCACTTCCTGGGTACTGCTGTTAAGTGAAATGATGCTGCTGTTAATTGCAATGACCCCTTCCTGCAAGGGATCCAGTTTTGCCTCCATTTGACCCAGTTCTTCCCAGAGCCGGCTGAGAAATCCGAGGGTAAGTTCGTAGGACATCTTCTCAGTGGTGGTCATGAACACTGTAGATATGACCGGGGCAATCAGGACCCTGGAATTGTCAATATACAATTTTATTGCCTGGGTCTCATCCATGGGTATGAAGATACCTGCACTGTATTTCCCGCTCCTTACTCCCTCTTCGATAACTGTGGGGTCGGTTGTGTTCTCCGTCGTGATCAGGAACATCTGGCTGTCGTTCAGTTCCTGGATTATTTCCTCACCCAGTTGTGACCCTCCGCCGACACCCAGCCTGATATCCTTAAGACCCTGGTCAGTACCGCCTGTGAACATCGACCCTATCAATATCATAATAAGTATGGGTGTAAGGAAGATCAGGAGTACTGTCTTTCGGTGGCGGATATATATCTTCAGGTCTTTTTTGATAACAGAGGTTATGGTCAATGCCATTCCTCCCCTGCAAAATGAATGAATACATCTTCCAGGCTGGGCCGGTTGGATTCAATGTTGGTTATGTGCTCGCCCCCCACTTCAAGTGTTTCAATAACATGCTCCAGTGCCTGCTCGTCCGTGAGCGTTATCTTCAGTCCTTTTTCATCAACAGCGCATGACGCCACACCTTCCAGCGCATCCACCCGATCAGTGAGGGCGTTGTAGTTACCGGGCGAGCTTGTGATCTGGACGACCCGCTTACCCACCGTGTTCTTCAGATCTTCAGGCGTTCCCTCCACAACGATATTCCCCTTGTGCATTATCAGTATCCGATCAGAGAGCAGGTCGGCCTCTTCCATATAATGGGTGGTGATAAGTATGGTGGTGCCGTCACTGTTCACTTTCCTGATGGTATCCCACAATGCCTTCCTGGATACAGGGTCCAGCCCCACACTGGGTTCGTCCAGTATGAGTACCTCTGGTTTGTGTATCAGCGCACAGGCAATGTTAAGCCTGGTCTTCATGCCGCCGGACAGAGTGCTGGCCCGGCTTGAGCTCTTATCGGTAAGCCGGAGCATCTCCAGGACACGATGGCTCCTCTTTTTTATGTCAATGACCGCAACGCCGTACAGTGAACCGAAATACCTGAGGTTTTCTGTCACTGTGAGTTCTTCATAGAAACTGTTCTCCTGAGGCACCAGCCCAATAATGGAGAGCACGTCCTTTTTATCAGATACCACATCAAGCCCTGATATGAATGCTGACCCTGTAGTCGGCCGCATCTGGCATGAAAGTACTTTTATCAGCGTGGACTTGCCAGCTCCGTTGGGTCCGAGTAGCCCAAAAATGGTTCCTTTTTCAATATCCAGGGAAACATCATTCAGGGCCTTGAATTCCCCGAATGTCCTGGATATCTTTTTTATTTCGATTATTTTCTCCATAGCTCCCCTGCACAGCCTAAATTCAACAATTTAACAATGTTTACAATAGGTAATTAAACTTTTGGATTGAAAAAATAGTTTCACTTCTGTCCAGGTGGGCAGATCAAGTGTGTAAATCGGTTTTACACTGTGATTTGAAAAAAAGGAAAGGGTGGGAGCCAAAAAACCGACCCCTATCTATTCAGTATCTGCTTATTCAGTATCTACCAGTTCAGTATCTACCAGTTCAGTATCTGCTTATTCAGTATCTACCAGTTCAGTATCTGCCTATTCAATACTTACCATTTCAGTACTTACCAATTCAGTATTTGCCTTCTCAATAGCAACAACTTTGACTTCGAATGTCAGAGTCTTACCAGCCAGGAAATGGTTACTGTCCAGTATTATGTCAGTCTCATTGAAATGCACCTGGACGGGCACCTGCTGCGGTCCGAACATGGTCTGTTTTGTGATATATGTTGTAGCATCAGGAACCGGGTTATGCTGCAGGGTTATATTGGTCTCGGTAACCTCAAGTACGGTGCTGTTCCAGGGAGATTCCGGGAACTGGATGATATCACCCACTTCAACATTATGTCTTATAACGATATGACTTGAGTTCACTTCTATAACTTCATCCGGCCACAGTGTTTGTCCTCCCTCTACCATGTCCCCTACCTCCATATCATAGGACAGTTTGACAATATCGGCTATTTCAATAATTGTCAGATTGATAGGACTATCAGGTACAGTAACTGTATCGCCCACATCATTTTCAGTACCGAATGTCATGTTGAACTGGATTACGGGAACCTCAATTACCCGATCAAATGTTTGGGTGGCAGATATATCATCCAGCTGTGGAACAACATCTATTTTTGTGGGATCTGAGGGGCCGTAGCCATCCTCGGGTGCTATGTTGAGCGTTTTACGATCTCCCTCTTTCATACCCAACAGTCCGTCCTCAAAACCTTTAATGACAGTATTTGCCCCCATTACCACCTTAAGTGGCTGATATGGCCTTCCCTCCTGGTAGACACCTGCACTCACGGCAACTTCAGGGTCTGAAGTATCAAAAACAGTCCCGTCAGGCAGCTTTCCTGTATAATCTACTTGAACGGTATCACCTATTTCCACAACCGCACTTCCTTCCATACTTGTAATGAACAGCACGCCAACCAGGATGGCTACCAGTGCAACGATTCCAATGTAATATTTAATATTTTCATTTTCAGCTTTCATGCTTTTTCCTCATACGTCAATGATTAAAATGGCGCATACCTGTGAATGCCAGTGATACGCCAAGCCGGTTCGCGGTGGCAATGACCTCATCGTCCCTTATGCTGCCGCCAGGGGACACGATGTACCTGATATCATGTTCTGAAGAATGTATAATACTATCGTCAAACGGGAAGAAGGCATCTGATGACAGCACGGTTTCAGACATCACATTTTTGAGGTATTGCTCAAAAGGTACATCCGGCTTTTCCCTTTCATAGATGATCTCAAGATTCTCCCTGGCTTTGGTCACAGCCAGTTTCCGGATGGAATCCACCCTGTTGGGCTGCCCCGCACCCATACCCAGCACCATGTACCGTCCCGGTGAATACTCCCCTGCCACAATAACAGAATTGGATTTGGTCCGCTTGCATGCCACCATTGAGAACTCTGCCAGTCCCAGTTTGGATTCAGGGAACGGATGTTCTGTCACCACATCCCATTTCTCGAACACACCGATATTCCTGGATTGCTGAAGCATTCCCCCCACGATGTTAGTAAGCTTGCTCTCCACTTTAATACCCTGGCGCATCCCGGGCAGTTCCAGGATACGCAGGTCCTTGCTTTTCTGCTTTAAGAACTCCATTGCGTCAGGTTCAAAACCCGGAGCTAAGACTACTTCAACAAACCTGCCCTTCATGAATTGTGCGGTTTTCAGGTCAATTGTATGGTTCATGCAGATGATACTGCCGAATGCAGATACGGGGTCGCCGTCCCAGGCTGCTGACAGAGCATCATACAGAGTACTACCTGTAGCAAGCCCGCAGGGGTTGTTGTGTTTGACCACGCAGGCGGCCGGATCATCACCCAGTTCCAGTATGGTCTGCATCGCATTATCCGTATCAACGTAATTATTATAGGACATCTCCTTGCCATGATGCTGCACTGCCTTTGACAGGGCCGCACCCTCAACTCCGGGCTCTTTATAGAATTTGGCCCACTGGTGCCAGTTCTCCCCATAGCGTAATGTCTGCCCGGAGGTGTACTTGAGCCTCAGGATATCCTCGCCACCCAGTTCACGGCTCAGGTATGTGTCTATGGCTGCATCGTAATCTGCGGTGTGCCTGAATGCCTTGACTGCCAGTGCCTCCTTTGTGGAAATGGAAACCTCACTGTCTGCCTGGAGTTCGGCTATGATGTGGGAGTAGTCATCCGGGTCAGTGATAATGGTCACATATTTGTAGTTCTTGGCAGAGGCCCTGACAAGTGTTGGCCCGCCAATATCGATATTCTCAATTGCTTCTTCCAGGGTCACATCTTTTTTGGCTACCGTCTCACTGAAAGGATACAGGTTGACAGCTACCAGGTCGATAAATTGTATATCATGTTGTTGGGCCTGTGCCACATGCTCGCTATTATCCCGCAGGCACAGCAGGCCACCGTGGATCCTGGGATGCAGTGTCTTTACCCTGCCGTCCATCATTTCTGGAAAATCAGTTATGTCAGATACATCCCTCACAGTTATACCTGCTTCACGCAAGGAGCGGGCTGTGCCGCCTGTGGAAATTATCTCAACATCCATATCAACCAGTGCTTTTGCAAAATCTGCTATTCCTGTCTTATCTGATACACTGAGAAGAGCGCGCTTTACGCTTACCAATAAATCACCGCTTTTGATAAGAGGAGAAGTTAAATAAATGTTTCTAATAATCAGGGGTGTAAAAATTTTGTGTTTGAATAAAACCCGCCTTTTGCAAATATGTATATCTGGTTCAGTATAAATGGGAATAGAATCTCAATATCTTAAAAGTAAAGTCAACGACCACGGACGTTGCTTCGCTCTGTCCGAAGCATCTGTCTAGCACATAAGGTTCTAATAAAAATCCAAGTGTGAATATTACATATATAATTTGTTTTGAAACTTTATAATAATCAACAGTACTTCCGAAACGGTGGAACATATAAACTGGCTACAGAGTTAAAAATGAATTCAAGATAAGGACTTGTTCCATTTCTCCAGTGGTACGGATTTTTATTTTCGTACTTCAGTGCATATTGTACAATATTTTAAATGTGCTAAAAGCAGGATTTGATATTACTGCATCTGAATTAAAATCAGCAATTGGTAGTGATATTTTTCAGTTTATTAGATATGGATTTGAATCGTTGTGTGCAATTCCTATGGAAATATTGTTGAAGAGAGTGATGGAATATAATGAAGATCGAATTAAAAAGCTACGAATTCTCTTGACAGATTCCTGACAATTGTTGTTATCAGGGTAGAATCGTGGATATGGTTAGCGGGAGCTATAGAAAAATGTGCTCGAATCTGGGTGTTCATGGAGTAGATCAAGGTTGAATACTATAACAATTAACATTTTTTTATAAATGTTGTGCGTGAATTTGATTGATTGTAATCGCTGAAAAGGTTACAGAAATTGTTTTCATTCGGAACTACATATGATCGAAAGTACTGAAGGAAGAGACACAGCGCCTGGGTGATGATAGAGAAAGTATTGGAGCCTGAGGTGCCCTGCGGCGGCTTGACCCACGGGGGCGGGTAGTGCTATCCCTCTTTGCCAGGACAGAGCTAATAACTTCTTCCGATGTGGCCAAGCCACTTGGGCTCTCCCGGCGAATGGCACGCAACCTGCTGAGAGACTGGGTTGAAGAGTGGTGGCTGGAGATAACGGATTCGTCGAGGCGGGGCAGAGCTTATACTTTGTCAGCGGGTTATCGGCAATTTATCGGTAATTTAACGGTAATTTAACGGCAATGACTGACTAAATATCAATAGATTAGGATGAAGAATTTTCCACATACATTTGATGAAAATCTCCAATAACCTATAAATCACCACATTTATCACCAATCTTAACCATTCTCTTCCCCATGTTCTTAGCCATGGGAGCAGAAGCCACAATCGAACTCAGGGACGGCATGATAATCAAAAAACGCCTGCCAAAAGGCTACCGCCTTGAGGCCCTGGACAGCACAATCAAGCAGGAGCGCACCAGGGCAGAAGCACGTATCATCTCGGAATCAAGACGCAGGGGCGTGCCCACACCCATTATCTACGACACAGAGGACTTCGAGATAACAATGGAGTACAACGATGGGCAGAAGGTCAGGGACATCCTCACCCCGGACCTGAGCCGCCACATAGGAACCGTAGTGGGCAAACTCCACAGTGCCGGCATCATCCACGGCGACCTCACCACCTCCAACATGATACTGCACGACGACAGGGTGTACCTCATCGATTTCGGGCTGGCATTCCACGACAACTCTGTAGAGGCCAGGGGCGTGGATGTCCATGTGCTGTTCCAGACATTTGTGAGCACCCACAATGACCACGAGACCATGAAGGCAGCGTTTGCACAGGGGTACAGCCAGACCTTTGTTGATGCAGGGCCTGTGCTTGAGCGGGTGACAGAGATAAAGGGGCGTGCACGGTATGCATAAAATATATTTTGCTACTGGCAATGCCCACAAGCTTAGAGAAGCAGGTAACATCCTGGGTGCTATCGGGTATGAAGTAACGCATATCGACTGCGACTATCCCGAACTGCAGGCAGACAACCTTGAGACAATCTCAGCCTATGGCGCACGGTGGTGTGCGCGGCAACTGGACAAGCCCGTAATGGTAGATGACAGCGGCATATTCATCGATGCCCTGAACGGCTTTCCCGGCCCATATTCCAGGTATGTGGAGGACCACCTGGGCAACCGAAACGTCCTGAAACTTATGGAAGAAGTGACCAACCGCAAAGCTGTGTTCAGGACAGTTGTCGGATACTGTGAGCCCGGCGGTGAGCCTCACACATTCACAGGCGAAGTAGAGGGAACCATAGCCTTTGACGAGCGGGGGATGAATGGGTTTGGCTACGACCCCATATTCCTGTACAATGACCGCACCTTCGGTCAACTAAAAGACAATGAAAAGAACCGGATATCTCACAGGGGTAATGCCATGCGAAAGTTTGCCGGGTGGCTACAGGAAAAATAGGATAAAGTTCAGGGCCACAATCCGAACCGGTAATTTAACACAAGTAATATAATACCGATCAACACCCCACCGATCATGATAATTTTCGGATCCATGTGGTAGGTGGTCTCATCGGCCTCATAATAACGCATAAGGCCAGCCGATGACATCAGGCCGCTCTGTGACTCTTTCTTTTTACCCACTGTTATTCATCCTCCAATTCTATTATTTACCGTAATTCGTCCTTATTGCTTATCAAGGTATCTTAAGAACAATATTATATCAATGCCTTAAGCAGGTCAAAGTCATGGACCATGCCCTTAAGTTTATTGTTGGCAGAGATCACCGGCATCTGGTCTATATTATTACGCTTCATCTTCCTGGCCGTTTCGCTGATAGAATTGCTGGGAACAACGGAAATTGGTTCACCTTTTAACTTCACTGCATCCTTTACCGAACAATCCGGCAGTTTGATCCTGGATACGCTGTAATACAAACTCATAGTATCACGCATTGATTCCCATGTCCAGGCATCATCATCCGAACCTGCAGACATATCAGAATGCTCAACAGAATCCTCGATAATGCTCATGTTGATCAGGTCTTTATCACAGACCACACCCAATATCTCTCTTGACTCGTTCACAATAGGTGCGGCTTTGACCTCAGCCATTTCCAAAATCATTCCCATTACGGAAACAGGAGTATTTTCCCATACTACGATAACTTTGCCATCAATAAAGTCCCCTATTGGGTCCGGAATGTTAAAACCGGCAATAGCACCGATAATATCCGCTATAGTGATCAGCCCCACCAGGGTATTCCCCTCCACAACCGGAAGTCTCCTGACACCTGATTCGGTTATTATCCTTGAAGCTTGTACAATGGATTTTTCAGCAGTAATAGTAATGGGGTCCCTTTTCATCAGGATTGCAAGCTGTTCCTCTTCCGGGTTCTTTAAAAGATCGGTCCTGGTCACAATGCCGACCAGATCACCGTTCTTGACCACAGGCACACCGGACACATGCTTTTTTTTCAGGATATCCAATACTTCATCCCTAGATCCCGGTAGTGTTGCAAAGGCAACATCCCTTATCATGATGTCATCAACTGTTGTAACATTTGGCATTAATTTAGCTCTCCATTTTGACTGTTGACGATATTTTATTATCTGGGTTTTTCCCCTCTGACGATCATTACAGGCACTTTTGAAGTCCTTGAAACTTTTTCTGCCACGCTGCCCAGCAGGAACCTGTCAAGTCCCCTCTTACCAAGGGTACCCATAACGATCAGGTCTGCCGGAATAGTTTCCGATAATTTCACAATCTCTTCTGCCGGATGTCCTTCCACAACAAAGCATTCCACTTCCACATCTGATATTTTTGCCTCTGCTTCCACTTTCCCGGTTGCTTCGCTGCCTTCTGTCTTCAACAGTTCATATATGTTCTCCCATGCCGCGTCCATGGGTATGGTGGCAAATGCCCCGGTATCAACTACATATATGGCAGATATCCTGGCCCTGGAGATCTTGGCAAGCTCAACGGCATATTCAACAGCATTTCCAGAATATTTCGAACCGTCCGTTGCAAGAATTATGTTTTTAAACAATCTACTTTCCATGGATAATTCCTCCATTTCCATTTGTTATTGCTTTGATGTCGTCAGGTCTCCCTCTTCTGACAAGGCTGGCAACAGGGTCACTGCTATTGGATAAATTTGGTGACTCATCGTCCAGTAACATGATAGTGGCCTGTTTTCCATCCACGATTGAACCTATATCCTCATCAGTCCCAAGTATTTTTGCTCCATTAAGCGTGCACAACTTAAATACCTGTCTGTCATCCAGCCTGTATACCTTAGACAGGAATTCCATTTCAGAGAA
>JAAXOC010000106.1 GCA_014237145.1 ANME-2 cluster archaeon | reverse complement strand
AAAAAAACGAGTCAGACCCAGAGAAACACACAAACGTTTCGTTTTTCAAAGGCGGGACGACCTTGATAAATCAATACGAACAGCTACGGGCATCAATGATTTCAACTGATGGGGAACTGCACACACCAGGCTATGGTGTTTTCTTGTTGCGTGGAATGCTGGGATGGATCAAGGCAGTTCCAGCCCTTGCACCAATACCAGAAGAAATATCAGAATACACAGGAATCGGATCCACAATAGAAGTTTCTAAGATCCAACCGGAAAACTACAATGGTGTCGTGAATGTATTGGCGAATATGGTTGTCTGCTGTATAGGGGGGAGCTTATGATGGACCAGAAAATAACCTCTGATCACCTCCGTAAGACCGCGTATCTCTATATCCGCCAGTCATCCATGAAACAGGTAAATGAGAACAAAGAGAGTACACAACGACAGTATGCCCTTAAGAACAGGGCTCTTGCTCTTGGTTGGAGGTTAGATCAGATTATTGTAATCGATGATGACCTCGGTCTGTCCGGTACCAGTACGCAGAATCGAAAGGGCTTCCAGCGCCTTGTAGCTGAGGTTGGATTGGGGCAGGCAGGACTTGTCATGGGGCTGGAAGTATCGCGATTAGCACGAAATAACACCGACTGGCATCGCTTACTGGAAATCTGTGCTCTGACTGACACACTTTTACTCGATGAAGACGGATTGTACGATCCTGGATTCTTCAACGACAGATTGCTATTGGGATTGAAGGGCGCAATGAGCGAAGCAGAGATACACTTCCTGCGAGCGAGATTACAGGGAGGGATACTAAATAAAGCAAAGCGCGGTGAGTTGAAGATGCGCTTACCAGTAGGCTTTGTTTACGATGATTCCGATAAGATAGTCATAGATCCTGACCAACAGGTTAAAGAAGCGGTTGAACACCTGTTCTCCACGTTTAAGCGAGCAGGGAGTGCCTATGCTGTGGTCAAACATTTCCGCGAGAATAATTTAGAATTCCCTGTTCATGTGTGGAGCGGTCCCCATATCGGTGAGATTGTCTGGAAGCCCCTGTATCATCATAGGGTGCTACAGGTGTTGCATAATCCCCGTTACACCGGCACTTTCGTCTTTGGCCAGACCAAGACGAAGAAGAATCCCATAGATGGGAAGACTCAAATCCAGAATATTCCACAGGATCAGTGGAAAGTTGTCATACCAGATGTCTTTGAAGGCTATATCTCCTGGGAACAGTATCAAAAGAACGAAAGGCAACTTGCAAACAATGCTGCACCACAAGGTGAGGACCGACTTTGCAGCCCACCCAGATCAGGTTCTGCTTTAATTCAGGGGATAGTGTTATGTGGCAAGTGTGGGCAGCGGATGACTGTCCATTACCATACACGCAAAGGCGAGTTGGTTCCTGACTATATATGTCAACGACAGGCAACCAAAACTGCAACAAAACAATGTCAGTTCGTTCTGGGTGAGCCTGTTGATGATCTCATTAGTAAAATACTTTTGGAGATGGTGACACCTTTGAACCTGGATGTTTCGATGAAAGTTTTTGAAGAGATACAAATTCGCCATGAGGATTTAGTGCGACTTCATCGGACAGGATTGGAACGTGCCCGTCACGAAGTCGAATTGGCTCAAATTCGGTTCCTCAGGGTGAATCCCGATAACCGGTTGGTGGCTGATAGCCTTGAGAGCAGATGGAATGAAGCTCTGCGTATCATGACCGAACTCGAAGATAAGTACGAGCGTGAAATTGCAGAATATAAGAACGATCTGACATCTGAAAAAATTGAGGATATCCGAAAGCTCGCAGAGGATTTCCCTGCAGTTTGGAATAATCCTCGAACCTCAGCAAAACAACGAAAACAGATGGTTCGCCTGCTTATCGAAGACGTGACCCTTTTAAAGACTGATGTCATTCATGTTAAGGTCAGATTCAAAGGCGGCGATTCTATGGAAAGGTGTGTTCCCATCCCTCCTGTGGTCTGGAAAATACACCTAACTTCAACCGAGGTCATGGAACAGATTCGGGAAATGGCACCCACAAAAACGAATAGTGAGATCGCTGATAAACTGAACCAGCAACAATTACGTTCAGGGACCGGATTATCCTTCACGGGTAGAAGGGTGAAAGTGTTGCGGAAGGACTACGACATTGCTGGCGTTTATGAAAATCTGCGTGAGCAGGGATTTCTTACTGCTGAGGAACTTGCTGATCGTATTGGAGTACATTCGGGGACTGTGAAAAAGTGGGGGAAGGCTGGTATCTTGAAAAGTAGACCATATAATGATAGGGGAATGGTACTATATGAGGATCCTGGTGAGAATCTGCCCATTAAGTGGGCAAAACAGAGAAGTCCGACTTGGCGGTCCAAAATGGTAAATACTACTGAAAGTACAGAAGAGGTGCAGTATGAAGTATAATGGTTAACCGTAACACCATCAAGATATTTAAAAAAGTTTCTAGATTGTGTATTTAAATCTACAATAGATATTAGTGGAACAGCAGTCAAATTTGCTTCATCAATTTGCATATTAGTCCTAATTTTCCAAGGATGATTTGAATATTTAGTTACAATACCTCGTGAACCATAAAAAGTATCACCTTGAGAAAAACAGTATTCGCTTCCAAGTTTCTCAGTTTCATCTATAATTAATCTTACTGATGAAGAGACAATATATCTGCTCCAAACTACTATTCCTTCTCTAGTAACTACCTCTCCACCACCAGATGTAACATGCATAGATTGATCTGGGAAAAAAGTTAAAATATAATTCTTCAACATAGCATAACTTCTTCCGGTGTGTACGCCAAATTTTATCTCCGTATCTTTAAGCATGTTTAAGCTTGAAATGGTCCTTTGAGAAAGTACCCGTTGGGTAGTAGTCAAAGTTTTGTCAACATCAAATAACAATCCTTTGGGTCTAAAATCGAAAAAACTATCTTTTCTTCCATTATTAATTTTCCGTGTCATAAAGAATCAATTACTTTATTTGGCCCAGTACAAACGTTCGTGTCACCAAGCGCCATTGGATTATTCCTCAATAAAAATCCGTTCATTCATACCTAATACTAATCTCCCATATGGATTGACATGGCTATAAATAAGCGTATTCAGCGCCCAAAAATCTTCCGATTGCATCTTATCGAGCCACTCTTTCTCTGATAATATTTTTTGTACAAAAAGTGTGTTTACATAAACCATACTTTTAGCCAGGGCTTATTATTTCTCTTTGTGATTTCCACTTTTTTGTTTTTTGACTGAAGTGGCACCAGGATGTAGCAGCGTCGCTACTACCCAGGGTTTGGAGCCTCATTTGTATCTTTACTCTTAGATAATTTATCGTTATATGCCTGGTATGCCAATTTCCAGGATGGTGATATTTTCAATTGTTTTGATGGTAGTGAAAATCTAAAATGACCACACAGGCTACAAAAAGTCTTTAACTGATTTATCATTAGATCGTCGCGTGATGGAAGTTTTTTTCTGCCTATATCGAAATTAAAAATTCTATCTATACCTCCAGCAACCGCGCAAGGATAATAACCATAAGGTGTTAGACCCATGCCACATGCCTCTAAAATCCAACATCCATTTGAATAATCTACATTACGATATAAGATATCGTCTCGTGGAGCTATGTTAAAATGGAAGAAAGTTGGAGGAGTCGGATTCTTGGATGAGTTTGTGATTTCTATTTCTTTTGGTAACTTTGCTAATATTTCTTTTACACGATTTCCATAACCATTTGTAGATATGCTTATATGCATATTAGGATTGTATTTATTCTTATATTTCAGTAAAAGATCTAATATATCGAAAAGTTTAGTATGCAAAGTGGGCTCTCCCCCTAGGATTCTTATCCTCTCCCACTTTATATTGTTATCTATGCTATCTTTTATAAAATCTTCTATTTGCTCTATTTTCATTTCTTCTTTGGTGGGTGCTTGTGTGCAAGATCTATTACAATTAGGACATCTCAAATTACAACGATATGTTATATCGATTTCGATTGATTTTTGGCTCCTCATATACTTTGGGCCGAATATCTTGGTCAATTGTGATTGAGATCTAATAAAATGATATATATCTCTTATTATTATTTTGATCTGTTCTTGTGTATACATTTTCCACCGTAACTCTATCTGATGATCAACTTATCTATAGTATTTTGCGAGACCTTCAACTTAAGGGTTTATTGTCTTGAAAAATAATCTCGTTTGATGTCAGAAAACATAAATTTTGTACAAAAAATCGTTAAATGGCTCGAAGATAACCAAATATTCTTATATGACAGGAAAACTAATGAGCAAAGAGCATTAGGGATGCTTCTGATCGTAGCGCATTTCTCACAGTGTTTCTCGATAAATCGAGATTCTTTGCAATTGTCCTTGTTCCCATTTTGGGATTTCGCTTCTTTAAGTTCCTTATTGTTATCCAATCTTCCATTGAGATCACCCAAAACCTCCTGCAATAAAACAGGAGGATTTTAGTATATAGGGTGGGTCAATTT
>JAAXOC010000105.1 GCA_014237145.1 ANME-2 cluster archaeon | reverse complement strand
ATCGCAAGTTATCAGAGGACCAGATAATCTTGATCTGCAAATTACTGGTTGAGAAAAATGGAATAAGAGCCATTGAACGCATAACGGGGATACATCGCGACACGATCTCAAATGTTGTAGAAGACATGGCAAGACACGCGAGGGAAGTAACTGACTTTTTAATAAAAGATATTCAACTTACTGAAGTTCAGGTGGATGAAATGTGGACTTTCATAAAAAAAAACAAAAAACGTTAACGAAGGAGATGACGACGCAGATAAACATGGCGATTACTGGATATACATAGCACAGAAGGCAGATACAAAAATCCACCTGGCACACAGTACTGGTAAAAGAGTGCAGGAAATTGCAGACAAGCTAATGAAAACAGTAAAAAAGCGATGTAAGATGCCAACAGATCACGAGAAAGCGACATTTACCAGTGATGGTAACAGTCAATATATAGGCGCTATACTGAAAAATTTTGATATAGATACGGTCAATTACGGACAGATCATCAAGGAAAGAGAGAAAGGCAGGGTAATTGACAAAATCCGAACAGTAATATTTGGTGAAATGGATATTACAGATATAGACACGGTATATATCGAAAGATATAATCTGACAATGAGACACAGCATTTCTAGGCTGGTTCGAAAAACTATATGCTTTTCTAAGTGCAATGAGATGGCAGATAATCATATAGATTTGTTTCAGTGCTACAATAACCTAAACAGGTTTCATTCATCCTTAGAAATAAAAACAAAGAAGAGTGAGAAGAATATAAAAAGAACACCATGTATGGCTGAGGGTATAACAGATCATATTTGGCCTTGGAAGGAATTATTGATGTTTAAAGTAGGCATATCAACTACATATTAGGATATTACCAAAATTTCATTGAACTTCTTAGCAATATTAAATAAATATTCAGAAAAGTCTAACTTTATGGTTATAGTTCCTAACTAATAAAAAGTGCCTACTAGCCAGAGCCCACAGAGCCGTGTTATCAACTCGGAGCCAAAATATAATCACCGCACCATTTCTTCAAATGGGTAAACTCCTTCCTGAGCATCTGCTACTTCTACCTTTGATCATCTTTGATATATAACTTACTTAATATTTTGGCAGATATTTAAACAATATGTGCACATGATCCAGATTTACTAATAGTGTCAAGTCGAGAATTAAATGCTGCACTGATTTTTTTAAATCCGCCAGTGACATAAAAGATATGGCAAATGGTCGCTATACGTTTCATGGTTGACTTGACACTAGATCGATAATTTCAATAAAATATTAAATTTGAGTTGAGTCAGGTGGTTGGTTGTGCATTTGAACTGGTGGGCAGGCGTATAATATCTAAAAGCATGCTCATAGTAGTTCATTAAGAATATCTTTACTTATTCCTGCTTGTTTTAAAATCTCAAGTAATGTTCCTTTTGGCAAATTCTTTTTATGAAGAGGTACAACAACCCTTCGTTTTGTTTCTGGATGGTAGAAAATATGATGGCTTCCTTTAACCCTATCCAGTATGAAACCATTCTGTTCGAGTATCCGGATAATTTTCTGGGGACTAAGGGATGGAAGTTTAGGCATGAGCCTCCACTGTTAAAGTATATTCTAGAATCCCTTCCTCTGTTGGTATCACTTCACCATGCTCTTTTAAACTCTCGATATATAATTCAATAGCTTCCTTTGCCATATCTATCGCTTCTTCTATTGTTTCCCCGTATGTAACACAACCAGGAAGTAAAGGAACCATTACTGTATAACCACCCTCTGGTTCTTTTCTCAGTAGAATTCTATAGTTTAATACTTTCATACTATTCTTTGATGTTGTTTATTGCAATAATCTTTTTGCCTACCGTTAGATATCCAAACTCCATAAATAACGCTTGAAACACACGTTTACTCCTCACCCAACCTCCTCGCAATCTCCACCGCCAGCCCCGCGCAGCATCCACAGCCCGATGCGCCAGCAGCCGTACCATAGGCTCCTTACCCACCGCACCCAGGTCATACACCACATCCGGCACCCTGTTGTGGAGCTCTCGGTATGTGTCAATAGCAGTTCAGGTGCCCCATTCCATAGTACTTACACCAGGGGGCTCATGCGCCCTGTCAAATGAAGCCACAGCCAGCCCCATATTCCTGATAACTTTCTACATATAGGCCTGGGTATGGGGCTGCATAGGGGATTCCCGAACGTGTGTATCGTTCCAGTATGTGACCCGATCGTTTTCGATATTTAACATTCCAGGTCCTGATCGATGTGTGTCAGCACCACGCCCCTTGGTATGGTATGCGGCAACAGGTAGTCTATATGCCAGCGCCAGGTTGGGTTACGTCCGGCTGCTACGTTGAGGTGCCGCCTGATCCTACTGAAACCGCCGCTGCCTCTTGCCGAGCCAGTATATGAATAATAACCGGCAGGGAACTTGATCTTTCCCAGTGCACCTACTGTTATGCACATATCTTTTTTTAGTTCCAGTAAAAGCGAATAGATACCCCTGCCTTTGGGTATGGTAATATCCGGATCGTTCATCAACTGTAATTATGCGGTGAGGTTTTAACTATTATTATTGGTTCATTGCTCTGTAAGGGGAACTATCAGGTTATTGATCTTGAGCGCAAGATTTTGCTGGACCGGTTAAATGTAACATCACCCGAAATATAACAGCCCGGATGAGCACTCAGAATTCGATAGATTCCAGCCTCAACAGTTCCAGTTTAAGTCCTATTCCCAGGGAATAGCCGCCAGGCCCGTGTTTTGAGACTATGCGGTGACATGGGATAATTACAGGCACCCTGTTCGACCCAAGGGCGTTTCCCACTGCCCTTACTGCTTTTGGCCTGCCTGCCATACTGGCAAGCCGGGAATAGGTAATACAAGTGCCCCAGGGAACGGACCTGGTGGCAGTAAGCACTTCCTGCTGGAATGGTGTAAAACCAGACAGGTCCACATCATAGGATGAAAAATCTACGTCCTCCCCCATGAAGTATCTTTGCAGGTCAGAGGTTACCGGCAGGGTTACGCTTTCCTCACAAGGACGTTGCTCAAATAACTTCACAAACCTGACAGACACATGATCTGCTTCCACAGCCACCCACCTTTTCACTTTGTTAGCAAAAAAGCAATCCGTTACATATTTTTTCATGATCATATAATATACCAATCAGAATCATCTGTTACCCGGACATTTGTTCTCCAGATATCTGTTACCGTATCATTTGAAGTTGTCTGGATATCTGTTACCGCATCATCTGAAGTTGCCTGGATATCTGTTACCATATCCTTTGAATTATCCAGGCCAGCTGCCCGGCAGATAGCTTCATCGAGATCCCTCTGGTATTCCTGGTGATAAAGACTTCCGAAGCTGAATTTCAAGTCAGGGTTATGGAGTTTTTCCATTGTCCCGGGTCTTGGTACAATGTCCACCTTGACCTGGCTAAGTTCCACTGCCTTTTCCATGGCCAACCTGAAATCTCCCAAACAATACGCGATCCTGTGTCTATAATGCTGCTTCGTTAACTCAAGATAACGTGCCAGTCTCTGGCTCTCTAACTTGTGGAATTCCCGTTTGACCTTTGGTATGTCACACCGCCCCAGCATGAACTGGTAATCCATAAACGGATATTCAGTATCCAGTTCCCTGGGCGTTACGCCGCAGGTACCAAATACCACTACGTGTACCTGGTCATGAGTGAGATGCCTGAATATGATACTGTCAAACATTTTATGGGACGGACTTTCATGATATGGTTTTGCTTTCGAACACGGAACGAAGATGCATATCTCCCGCTTTGGGGGTTCATATTCGGTGAGAACCCATTCAACAGCCCTGACCATATCAGGGTGTTTAATCACATTTTCACCTATCAGGGGTTCAGCAGATCGTTCATGTTCAGGTATTATCACTTTTTCACCACAAGTACTGGTATGTGTGATATTTTAATAAGTTTTCCAGCCACACTTACAAGTCCAAGTTTCTGTAAACTCATGTCAAAGTGCTGCCTGAAAAACTGGATAAAGGGATGTACGGGTGCATGGGGGAAGTAGTAGAAGGGTTGGAAGAATTTACTTCCAACTAATATATCTATTCCACTTCCACTATCAGTACAAACCTCTGCTCGCTGCCGGTCAGGTTCTCCCACGAACGACTGTACACACTCGTCACCTGTTGTGTCCCGATGGCAGTAGCTTTAATATCCCATTCGCGAATGCCGCCCGCACCCACAAGATCGGAGGCAGGCGATAAGTAATTATCACTCACAACCTCGAGACCGGCAGTTGTCGCAAGTGACCACTGGTATCCTGTAGTGGGGTTCTCGTTCAATTTGATCTGGAAGGTATCACCGGTTGCCAGTTCCACTGAGCTGCCATTATTGACCTCTGTAAAGACATTTGCTTCGGAAACGCCACCCGCATCTTCGATGATGTTATCAATAAAGAGTTCAAAGGAATCGGTCACACCATTGACATTAACGTCATACGTACCCGCCTTCAATCCGTAAACATCAAGCGGGACTTTTTCTTCGTAGGGTACAATGGCCTGTGTACACATCATATCTTTTGGTCGTTTTGTTGTTATCGTAACTGTGAATGTATTGCCGTCTCTTTTTTCTTCAACCCTGTCAATCTTGGTGCAGCCGTCTGGCAGGTAGCCTTTTGCACCTACATGTATCTGTACAGGAAATGATTCAAGAACCAGTATTTCGATGGATTCGACCACAGCAGTTCCATAAATGTAATCCTCATCTTGTGATTCACTTTTGTTATCCTGCGTATCTGGATCAGTGGCTGAATCGGGAGCCTGTGTACATCCGCTCAGGGTAATCAGTGAAGTAATGATCATAAGGACAATTAACCGGATTGTTGATTTCTTTATCAATTTGACATCTCCATTCTTAATTTTCACATATATAAGAATACGTAGATTTTATATATCTTTTACCTTGACTGCGAATCGGTTTGCAGTTAATTTCATTTCGAGAACTTGAGCCTTGAAACGCCCATCTTCACTTTGAGTTTCAACTTATCAGGTACACTGTCCATCAATTCCGGTTTAAGATAGACCGCCCGGGCCCAGGCGTGGGCTGCCTTATCATATCTACCCTTGTTGTAGCAGGCCAATCCCATACCCTGGTGTGCCTCGGTAAACATGGGGTCCAGCTTT
>JAAXOC010000104.1 GCA_014237145.1 ANME-2 cluster archaeon | reverse complement strand
TAAAACGACTCCATCAATGAAAGAAGATATTCAAGATACTCCTTTAAATTGGGTAGATTTTTTAAAACCACATTATCAGACATAAAGTAGTACACTACCGAAAAATCGGTGCCATCAAATGAATAAGTCACCTCCTTGTCTTCCACGGTTTTGTTGGTTATTTTTACGATTTCATCCTTCTTCAGTTTAACAGTATACAGGCTGTCCAACAATTACTATCAATAATAAATTTCTTGCTTGTTTTTCGAAATAAAGGCTGAATTAGCCTTTTTTTCTCAAGATTTTGAATTGTTGGACAGGTTCTATAGAGATAACAAAACCTGCACTTGACTTTAATTCCATGAAAGAAACGAATTACCAGCTTTCTTTAAGGGAGAACGAGATACTTGGTTTTCTTTCACAATATTTAACAGTTGGTGGTTTTCCTGAATGGTTCGAGGTAAAGAATGAGGATGCATGGTTCAAGATATTGTCTGAGGAATACACAAGCCTGCTTCTATACAAGGATATTATAAAAGTGTTCAGTATACGTGACCCGCTTCTGCTTGAATCCATATTCAAGTTTGTGGCTACCCATTTAGGTGAAAGGTTCAGCTATCTGGGGATAGCAAAGGAGAATGATGGTGACAAAGAAACATCCAGGCATTATATTTTCCATCTTGCCCACGCACGCCTGATACATCTTTCAGGGTTCTACACAAAAAGCAGGAAAGCATCAGAACGAAAAGAAAAGAAAATCTTCTTTTGTGATGTAGGTCTTAAGAACTCATTTGGAAGGGTGCAGGATGTTGGTCATGATGCTGAAAATGTGGCGTTTTTGCATTACCTCATAGAAGGTTCAAAGGACCCGCTGGGAAAGTTATTCTACTGGTATGATAAGAACAAGAATGAAGTTGATATCGTAATGGATTATCAGTCAACACTGGTCCCTATCGAAGTGAAATACAGGAATTCTGTTGGTGTGAAAGACCTGAAAGGGCTTGTGAATTTTTGCAATAAATTCGATATACAAGATGCGTTTGTGGTAACAAAGACCATGTTGGATGAACAGTATGTCGGAGATGTAAGGATTGTATTTATTCCGCTATGGCTGTTTTTGCTTGCGTTTTAAAACCCGGGTTTTAGGTATCATCAATGTATTACCAATTATTAGGATTACGATACTTAGAATTATGAGTCTGTTTTTTAATGTATAGGAAACTCCACGAAACTTATTAACCCCATCGCAACCAATCCTACATCAATGACACAGCCCCATATTCCCCCAGACCTCAAACCCATCATCGATTTCCACGGCCACTTCTGTCCGGGCCTGGTACTTGGTTACCGCGCTGCAAAGGCAGGCATGAAACGAATTCATGCCATGCGCTCAGAGGATGAAGAATTAATAGCAATTGTGGAGAACAATTCCTGCGCAGTGGATGCCATACAGTACATGACCGGCTGCACCTTTGGTAAGGGCAATTTCTTTTTCAGGGATTACGGCAAGCATGTATATACCCTCGCACTCCGCCCCCTTGGTCGTGGTGTACGGGTAAGCCTGAAGGGCACTATGTTCGAAAAAGAGGACCGTGATGAGCGTATCGAGCAGATATTGAGCATAGATGAAAATGAGTTGTTCGACATACGGGACGTTACAATTGAACTGCCGATGCATGCCCGGATACATGAATCAGTGCCATGTTCCAGGTGTGGGGAGCCGGTGATGGAGACAAGGATCAAGGAAAAGGATGGAAAAGGTTACTGCATTCCATGTTTTAATGAAAAGTCCTGACTGGTCCTAAAAAATTGAAATGGGTTATTTGGAAGATATTATGTGGAAATTCAGCAGCATACGGTTGATAATGCAGGAAAAATAAGCGAACAAGCCGCCGGTGGGAATTGAACCCACGACCTACTGATTACGAATCAGTCGCTCTGCCAAGCTAAGCCACGACGGCAAAAAGTTACTGGGCGATTCACGCTAATATCTATTGTATCCATTATCTACTTATCGTTCTTTCTGATACGCTTTACTTCCACCTCACCTATGGAAGGCACATAACAGGCTTTTAGTCCCAGACGAGAAAAATCCTCATCAGTGAACATCTCCCTCAACTGCGTAGAATCCAGCCTATCCTCCTTTTTGAGTTGATTATTAATAGTGCCTAGATAGAATATCTCCTTTGACCTGGCAATCTTAGAAAGTATATTTAAAAGCCTGGTCTTTTTAATTTTACCAGTTGGTAAAATGGGTTCTTGCACCTCATTTTTGTCAGTTTCCACATTCAATAACCACTTTGTTTCCAGTGGAACCTCAGCACGCTTATGGTGCTTCACCCATTCAGCTATCAGTTGTGCACTTTCCCTGCCAGAACATACCTTCAATTCCCTGTCCATCCAATCAGGCAGATACTCCCGCACCCCCATCCCTCCCTTGCTCGCAAACCTAAAATCACACAGTACCAGCACTCCATCCTCATCTGCTGCACGATGTACCCTTCCTAGTGCCTGCAGTGCCCTGTTCATGGCAGGCAGGGTATAAGCTATGAACATCCCATGTTTATTCCCGTACTTGCTCTTGTAATACTCATTCACAGTCTTCTGTATCTCAGTATATGCAGTCAACGGCAGTCCGACCACCATAGCACCTTTTAAAGTCTCGCCCCGGTAGTCAATACCCTCACTCATCTTGCCGCCTGCCACCGCAAGCAATACACCTGGTTTTGTGGCACTCTTAAGCCCGGCCTGGAAGAACCTGGCCAGCACTGATGACACCTCTTTCGAGTCCCTGGGTTCAAGATATATCTGTTTGCCTGCTGCCTTTGCAACCGTGGTGCAGATATCAATGTACTGGTTCAGCAGATTATACGAAGTAAAGTAGACCACAACATTTCCGGGTACACCTGCAATAAACGCTTCCAGATGCTGCTGTATCTCAGTCACATTATCCCGGTCATCCCTTAGTGAACTCTGTGTGGTGGCCCTGCTTGCTGTCAGTACCAACCTGTTCTCAGGAGGGAACTGGTTTGGGAGTGTCATTATTGTTGTCCTGCCGTTTTTAGCAAAATAGTACAGCTCATATGCTTCAGGCGGCGAGAATGTACCAGATATCATTATAGTAGCATGGTGCTGGCCTACTACGCTCTCTATTTGCAGGCTGGGGTCAAGGTTGCGTATCTCCAGTGTGGTGGACGTGTATGTATTACCCCCCACCTGGCGTTTATCAGTATATTTCAGTGGCACGTAAGCCTCATCATTCTTTGCAAAGTTCAGCATGAACAGGAAGTCACCTACCTTTTGAAGGTGCATCTCTGAAGATTCTGATCCGCTTTCCTTCTGCCTGGCTATCACATCACCCAGGTTCATCAGTTCAGCCACCATCCTATCATCCTCACGCACCAGGCTTTCACCAAACACAAAATCCGAGAACATGTGCGGGTCGAACCACTCCTCTGATGATGTGCCTTTCTCGTTCATCTTTTCCATGAACTTCATTATCCTGGGCAGTATCTGCTCTGCCACAGCCAGGCTCTTGTTCAGGCCAGCCTTCCTTGCCTTCATCCTGGAAGATTCCACTTCTTTTATGGCTTTTTTAACAGAGAACTGGGACAGGACATCGCTGTTCACAGCCCGCACAGTATCTCCCAGGTTATGGGCCTCGTCTATAAGCAGGATGGTCTTTTCAGGATCCAGTCCCAGCCAGTTGTACATGGCATCCCTGTAGGTATCATCAAACACATGGTTGTAGTTCAGGATAACCACATCAGCATCTTCTGCCGATAATGCCATAGCTTCATAGGGACACATATCACCACAATGTTCGTCCAGTTCGTCCAGGTAAATAATATTGTCCCCGATGGCCCGGCCAACTTCCTGGGCATTCCTGGAACTGCGAAACTTAATTTCCCCATCTAAGAGATAAGCTTCTTTGGACAGCAAATAATATGGACAGCAGGAACGCTCTCCCTCCCTCTCATCCATTATCAATTCAAGCAGCGAATCATCCTTTGAAGGGTCATAGACCGTATCCTGCGACCTTCCAGCCAGATACATATATTCTTGCATCTTTGATTCCAGCAGTTGCCTGGTCATGATCTTTAGCAGATCACATCCCATGTAGACGCTGTCCATCTCATCCCTCAACTGGCAGGTCTTTGCCTTGCCGACCAGGTATGCAACCCTTGGACGCTTGTTGGTGTTCTGCCTTATCTTCTTTATCTCGTCAAGATAGATGGAAACCTGGCTAACAGTGCGCAGTACAACCACAATTTGTTGATCATTCCTGGCAGCAAGCAGAGCCGACAAAATACTGGTCTTCCCGCTGCCGGTGGGTGCATCCACCATAAATACGCTGTGCCCGCCGGTGCGTACTATTTCTGCCGCTGCCTCCAGCATTTCACGCTGGTGGGGCCTGTATTCGGGATAGGGGAACCAGCGGTCGATATCCTGGTCCAAAATTCAACACATCCCTACAAAATTTTTGAGCATCTGCATCCCGAGGCATATCCCACGCATTGGTTTTCCAGTTCCTGCTACCTCCGGCAAGTCGTCCTTGAGCGGGGCCAGGTTGTGCATGGCGTCCTGGAATACACCCACTCCTGGCAGCACCACGCCGTCTGCCCTGTGCATGGAGGCCGGGTCTGAAGATATGGTAACGGCTGCCCCGGCATGTTCAAGACCGCGGGTGACGCTGCGAAGGTTGCCTAAGCCGTAGTCGATGATCACGATGTCTGTCATGTGGTACCTGAAGGATTTGAGTATAAATAAATGTGAGGATTGGGAAGCCACGACAGCTTATATCCATAGAAGATAATCGTGTCGTGTGTGCTCAGCTACTGTTGTGCGACCTGGCAACAATAAAGATCCGACACATGGGTGTGGCAGCTACTAGATATCATAATTAAGGCGGTCAATGATTGATACTACCTGGTCAGTGGATATCGCTTGGTCAGTGGATACTGCCTGATCAGGGTATATTGTATATCCAGCCGTGAGTATCAGAAATCTCACCGTACTGGATGCCGGAGATCTCGTCGAACAGTCTCCTTGCTATTGGTCCTATCTGGCCTTCATTGATATTGATGTTGGTATCCCTGTACTGGATTTCATCAACCGGAGAGATAACGGCTGCGGTACCGGTACCGAATACTTCCTGCAACCGTCCCTCTTTTGAGGACTGGATGAGTTCATCGATCGAGATGCGCCGCTCACTAACCTTCATACCCCACGATTTTGTCAGGTCCAGTGCAGTATCCCGGGTGACGCCGGGCAGGATTGAACCTTCCAGTGGTGGTGTTATCACTTCATCATCTATAACAAAGAAGATGTTCATGGTGCCCACCTCGTCGATATATTTATGGTGCTCTCCATCGAGCCACAAGACCTGTGTGAAACCTTTCTCCTGTGCGATCCTGGCAGGGAGGAGGCTGGCTGCATAGTTACCTGCGGTCTTTGCTTCACCAACTCCACCTTTGACCGCTCTTACATATTCCTCAGGCACAAGCAGGCTGACCGGATTAAAGCCTTCTTTGTAATATGCACCTACGGGGGAGAGGATTATCATGAAGCGGTATGTTGAAGAGGGGTGGACGCCGAGGAAATTTTCTGTGCCGAACATAAAGGGGCGTATGTATAATGAATGTCCTGTGTCTTTTGGAATCCAGTCCCTTTCCAGTTTTACCAGTTCGTTCATGGCATCGAAGAACATGTCCTTATCGATGGTCGGCATGCACATCCTCTCATTGGACCTGTTCATCCTATCCAGGTTCTTTTCAGGCCTGAAGATGTTGATGCTACCATCTTTAACGTGAAAGGCTTTAAGGCCTTCAAATACAGCCTGGGCGTAATGCAGAGTGCACATAGCGGGTTCGAACTCTATCTTGCCATATGGTTCGATCCTTTGGTTGATCCATTCTCCGTTTTCATAATCCATACTGAACATATGGTCTGAAAAGACTTCACCAAAACCAAGATTTTCAAAATCAACTGAGTCGATCTTACTGGTTTTGGACTTTGTTATTTTAATATCAGACATGGTGATGCCCCTAATTATTTTAAATGTGTGATGGATTACCTATTGCTGATTAAACTAAATAAAGATAATGTAATGATGGGTTGGAATGTGGGTTGTGGTTGACATGGGTTAGAAGTTAGTGTTCTACGATACGGATCTATATGGATTAATCAATGGAATACCAACATCAAAATAGATTTGTCCAAATATATTACATCTGCAATCCAAACATTAAAATACAAAGGCGAACATCAGAATTCATCCTGTAAGCACCATGCAGCACCTAATTTTATTAAGGGCCCATAGCATAGCCAGGTGGTGCGCACGGCTGATAACCGTGAGGTCCGGCGTTCGAATCGCCGTGGGCCCATGCTTTTACTCTACTACTCAGGCATAGCTACTCAGCTACTCAGGCCAGTAGCGGGCCGCACACGTATGTAGCCCTACGGGCTACATACGTGGACTGGTTACATACGTTAGCCTCATGCGTGGACTGTTCTATATGTTGGTTACATACGTGGACTGGATGTTTTTAGAATCAATAACAAAGATTTATAGTCAATTCGGCTTATTAATTCAGCTATATGAATGAAGAGAAGATCAATATACTCACAATGCCGGGCCTGAGCGTGGACATGGAAACTGTCGGTGGTATGCGGCTTACGGCATCCGGGGCATTGGGTGCCGCCTGCGGGCCAGCCCTGAAACGCATCAATGAGCGGTTGCGGGATGAAAAGCCAGTCCTGGTGGATGGGGATATGGTGATTGCCTCCACATGGCTGCCGCCTATACCGGGTAAGGTGTTTAACAGGCTGATACGGGCAGAGGTGAGCTGTGCCATGGGTAAGTACGTGCCAGAGACAGTGTCTATTGAAATAACCAGGGAGTGCAAATGCAACTGTGAGCACTGCACGGTCAGCGAGGGCGAAGGCGAGATGACAACCGGGCAGATCAAGGCAATGATCGACCAGGCCCTGGACATGGGCGCATTCATCATCACATTTACAGAAGGCGACCCACTGCTTCGGGATGATATATTCGAACTGGTGGAATATGTGGACAAGGATAAGGCAATCGTCAACATTTTCACCCCTGGTACAGAGATGAAAACTGAAACAGCCGCCCGTCTTAAAGATGCAGGACTTCATAACCTGCTCATAAGTATTTACAGCACTGACCCTGCCAAACACGACCAGACACGGCGGCTGGAAGGCGCATATAATTGGGCTGTGAATGCCATAAGGATGGGACTGGATGCCGGACTGCTGGTCACTATGAACACCCACGCTTCGCCTGCGCGCATGCATGAACTGCCTGGTCTCTATGAACTGGCAGGTGAACTGGGTGTGCACGAGTTCAGCATCTGGGAGAGCGTGGCGAAACGCCTTGGCGACCCTGTGATCTCAGAAGAGAATAGAAAGGTGTTACTGGATATGCACAACACGCTTAACCAGCCAGGCCCTGGTCCCAGGGTATTCACAAGTTCCTTCTTTGAAGGCGAGATGCTGGGCTGCATGGCTGGAAGGCGCTGGGCTCATGTATGCGTGGACGGAGGAGTAAAGGCATGTCCATATATGCCTTTCGAGTTCGGGAATGCGCTGGAAGAAAACGGACTACGGGCTGCCTGGAAAGTTATCAGGTCACTTGAGGATTTCAAAGAGCGCAGGAACCTGTGCATGATGCAGGACCCAAAATTCCTTATCAACCTGGGTGCTATCCCTGAAGATTCGAAGTCAAAATACAGCTATAGGGGTATATTGAAGTAATCCGGATGTGAAGCCAGCAACATAATATTGTAGAGCCACCGATGACGAATTAGCTATTTTAGACTGAAACTCAAGTTTGAAAATTATTTTTTAACCTAAAATCACCCTCATACAACTGATTTTAATAAAGTCAGGGGTATGATTATATCACAAAAACTATATTATTTTCACAACAGATGTGGCGAAGGTATCGTAAAAAGATATGTAATAATGAGTCGTTCTTATTTATGAAAGTGGTCCTATGAGTACAGAACCTGCCAAATTGCTTGAAGAAGAGGGATTTAGTTATTTAACCTGCATACAGTGCGGGACATGTACAGGAAGCTGTCCCTCAGGACGCTATACCAGCCTGAACACCAGGCGGATAGTGCTGTCTGCAAGACGGAACAGGGATGTGTATCATGATAAAGACCTATGGATGTGTACCACCTGTTACCAGTGCCAGGAGCGGTGTCCCAGGGGTATCAGGATAGTGGACGGGATACTTACCCTGAGAGCAGAATCAGTTCACATGGGGCTGATGCTGCCTGATCATCGTAAGGTAGCCGGACTTATGATTGAAAAAGGCCATGCAGTGCCCATTAACGACAATGGTCGAGCGAAACGAAAAGAACTGGGAATGGATGAACTGCCAGAGACAGTTCATAAACATCCACAAGCCCTTGACCAGGTGAAAAAATTGCTTGAGGTTACAGGTTTTATGCAATTGGTCACGGATGAGGGTACTGAAGCTACAGTTGAAGGATAGTGAAACCTGTATCTTTGTTTCGGGATTGTATTATACTACTCCGTAAGTATAATTTGGAACTTTATATGACTGCCACAGAGCTCACAGAGAGAGGAGTTTGGGGCGGAAAAAGCATCTCGGTGTTCTCTGTGGCAGAAAGTTACAAAAAACATATACGGTTTAGTATATATCATACGATCTCTTTGTTCCGGGATTGTATCATACCATACCGGTCTCGTTGTTCCTGGCCTGTATCATACCAAACAGGTATCTTAATATTGAGAAGGTTACAAAACTTACTGGCTCAAATGCTCTTTTCCTGCCTGTGTGGTCTTCCTGCCCTGGGGAGTACGTTGAATGAATCCGACCTGGATAAGATACGGCTCATAAACATCTTCGATAGTCCTGACCTCTTCCCCAACTGAAATGGCAATTGTCTTCAAACCCACAGGACCACCCTCGAAATCATCTGCTATTACAGTAAGAATGCGCCTGTCAAGTTCATCCAGGCCCAGCTTGTCTATACCCAGCATAGTCAGTGCATCATCAGCAACATCCTTATTTATCGTTCCATCGGCCCTGACAACTGCAAAATCCCTTGCACGCCGCAGCAGCCTGTTAACAATTCTTGGCGTTCCACGGCCGCGTTTAGCAATTTCAATAATCCCGTCCCGGGTTATGGGAATGTGCAGGATAGAAGCACTTCGATGCACAACCTCTGCAAGTTCATCGATAGTGTAATGATTAAGCCTGAATGTTATTCCAAATCTATCCCTGAGCGGTGAACTCAAAAGTCCTATCTTTGTAGTTGCACCAATAAGAGTAAAATGTTCAAGGTT
The DNA here is from genome assembly GCA_014237145.1 of ANME-2 cluster archaeon. Taxonomy (NCBI): domain Archaea; kingdom Methanobacteriati; phylum Methanobacteriota; class Methanomicrobia; order Methanosarcinales; species ANME-2 cluster archaeon. Next base: position 2,614 of record JAAXOC010000104.1, on the reverse strand, counting down.
GAGTTTTATTGACCTGGCACTTGCCCCCTCGCCGATCATAACATCAATTTCCAGATCTTCCATTGCAGGATACAGTACTTCCTCAATAATTGAATTCATGCGGTGTATCTCATCAATAAACAGCACATCTCCCCGTTTTAGTGATGTAAGTATCGCAGCAAGATCTCCGGGCTTTTCCAGGATCGGGCCTGAAGTACTTTTTATACTAACTCCCATCTCATTTGCTATAATATATGCCAGTGTTGTTTTTCCAAGGCCTGGTGGTCCTGAAAATAAAATGTGGTCGAGTGGCTCACCTCGTTTTTTTGAGGCTTCTATAGCTATTTTTATGGATTCCCTGATGATATTTTGCCCTATAAACTCATCAAGTCTTGTGGGACGGATCGTAGTATCTTCCTGTTCCTGATCCAGTTCAGAAGTAGAGATTATTCTTTCTTCCATGATTATTCTTCAACTTCTTTTAATTTTAAAAGTGCTGCTTTAATTAATGCTTCGATCGTGGGTTCTTTTACACGGACAGATACAGCATCTACAGCTTCTTTAGCTTCTCTTTGTTGAAAACCCAATGATACAAGAGCACTTACTGCATCATAATTGACATTACTTGTGCCGGTGGGAACGAATCCTTCCATTTTCTTTTTCATCTTATCCTTTAATTCCAGTATTAATCTCTTAGCATTTTTCTTGCCAATTCCTGAAATACTGGTAAGGACTTTTTCATCCTCATTGATTATTGCACTGGCGAAATCTTCTATTTTTATATCTGAAAGGATTTTCATTGCTATCTGGGGCCCGACTCCTGAAACGTTAATTATTAATTTGAACATCCCAAGTTCAGATGTATTCATGAATCCATAGAGGTTGAGCGCATCCTCCCTGACATTTAGATGGGTATGAAGTTTTACTTTTGCGTTTCCTTTTTCTTTAAGTTCCTGCAATGCCGGTTGTGGAACATTAACATGATATCCGATACCCCCGACATCAATTATTACAAAACCTTCACCACATTGCGCAATTTCGCCACATAAATGTGAGATCATATCATTATCTCATTATATGTATATGACATAAAGCAATCGAAAGACCATCAGCAGCATCATCAGGCCGGGGCAGTTCGTCCAGGCCCAGAAGACTTTTTATCATTTCCTGCATCTGTCGTTTGTCAGCGCGTCCGGTACCTGTTATTGCCTGCTTGATCTGGGCAGGTGTATATTCAAATACAGGTATTTGTTTTTGTTGTGCTGCAAGTAATATTACCCCTCTTGCTTCACTTACCCTCATTGCAGATGTGACATTTTTATTGAAAAAAAGTTTTTCAATAGCGACTGTTTTCGGATCGTACTTTTCAAACAGTGCATTGGTCTCATTATAGATGTCCAGTAGGCGCTCTGGTGTTTGTTTAGTAGCAGATGTTCGAATACAACCATAGCTTATGGGAATGATCTTTTCGTCTTTTTTTTGTATAACTCCAAAACCAACAGTAGCAAGTCCGGGATCGATTCCGACAATGATCATGGTAATTTCACAGCGTTTATCAGCTTTCGTATTCGTCGATATAATCTGAAATCTCTTTATCGGTTTGAGGCAAATTACCTTCAAAAAATGTCTTTATCCATTGCAAATATCCGATTCTACTTGGGCTCCTGTGTTGGTTCACAAGTTTGATTAAATATTTAACACATGAAATGATCTCCTCATAAGTATAACTCCTTTCCCCATCAATTTTGTTTAACACCAGCAAAGCTTTCACCGATTTTGAAATTTCATCAGCTAGCGAGCCTTTCTTCTGTCCATCAAAATCCTTTTTAAGTTTATGATATGCAGATAACACCGTTTTATCCTTAAGGGCTGGTTTTTTCTGCCAGAAATTTAAAACTATGTATTCTATACTGAAAAAGATTTCAGAATATTCAGCGATATCCTCAATAATAACTTTTTCTTTACTGTTTTCGACCAGTTCTGCTAATGGTCGATTTACATCAGCCTCTGTGATCTCCATATATTTTTATCATTCGCATGTTCTATAAATAGATTCGTACTTACGTCGCGAGACTTTTTAATTTCTTCTGATCTTTTGAACAATAAAGAACCGCAGATGAACGCAGATTTCGCATGCATTATCCGCGTTCGTATATACACTATTCTTGCAAGAGCAACAAAAAAAGTATCTTGCAGCCTACTATAAAGGTAGGTCGATAGGTATAACACGCACCGCGTTTGGGATACGTTCCCGTGTATTAACCTGTTACCCCCTCATCCTTTTCATACACGAATAAGTACGTTTTGGACATATAAATAAATATGTACCACATATAACTCGCGAACTTGTGTAAAAGGATAAAAGAAAGAGGATGTTTCTCTCTCGGCCTTAAAATTTTAATGACAAATTAGGAGGTCGAAATATGAACAAGAACATTTTATTTTCGAAATCATTAAACAATTCTGTAGCATCATCTGTACTTCTTCCTCCTTCATGATGACTGATAAACAATTTTGTATCACTTTCCATTGCTGTTACCTGAGTTTGAAAGATAAACCTATCTACTAACTGTTGAACTTATTTATATCCTCTGTTGCTAGCGTTTTCCCACGTTTTGCTCATTTTACATTGTTG
>JAAXOC010000103.1 GCA_014237145.1 ANME-2 cluster archaeon | reverse complement strand
CCTGTGTCAAAATAGCGTATGCAATCCTTGAAACTGCCATAGCTCGCTTCATGGATCCCTTTCTCTATAACCAGAATCTTGCGATTCTTCCTGCTGAGCTCCTTGGCCAATGTCGAACCTGCGACTCCCGCTCCGACGATGATGTCATCATATCTCTTGTTTCCCACCGGGAACACCTCCAATATACACTCCATACGCACTCACAATCTGTATGCGCTTGACTCTTTCCTACATATTAATCATATTCCCATTAAATAGCCTGGGCAAATCTTCCGGTAAATTATGCCAAGAGTAACCGGAATATTGGCTTCTTATGGTAGAAATATCAAAAGGACTGAGCAAATATCTGCTCAGCCCATTATCAGTTCTGTATTATTCTTTGTTCGCTTATGGTATGGTTCACCATAACTTTGTAAAACCAAACGGTTTAATACCACTCTTTCAATATTCTTTTGAACTTGCACCGTTTTATCTGCATATCGAAATCATAATCTACATATTTTCGCATCTAGATTATGTAGTTTTTAGTCATTTCTAATATAAGCAGTACTTCTTCCACCACCGACTTTTCTAATATAATTGTTTTTAACCAATTCTGCCAAAGCCTTTTCAATTGTTGTTATGCTGATATCTGGACATAATTTTGAGATATCCGATTTGCTGATCTTACCCACCTTTGTTTCAAAAACATGTTTCACACGTTCCGATTTGCTTAATCCTTGGTTTCTTAATATTTCGACTCTCGATGAAAACTCCCTATAAGCAGCTAAGACAACACCTAGATAGTATTTCACAAACGGTACATAATCATTGTTGTTTTCATGCCAACCAAAAGAACTCATTTCAAGGGTTTCATAATAACTTTCTTTTGTCTTTTCAATCATCATTTCAATGCTAATATACTTTCCGACAATATAAGAATTTTGATAAAGCAGTAGAAGGGTTAAAAGTCTACTCATTCTACCATTGCCATCATTGAATGGATGAACACATAGAAAATCCAAAATAAAAACCGGAATAAGCAACAATGGATCTACTGACTCCTTTTTGATTGCTTCAATAAAGTTGCCGCACATTGCTTCCATTGTTTCTTTCGTCAGATATGCAGGTACCGGTGTGAAACGAACTCGTTTCTCACCTAATTCATTCTGCTCTTCAATGACATTATCCGCATGTTTGTAATTGCCGCCTACAAAGCCACTATTATATGCATACAGATTTCTATGGAGCTGCAAAACCACATTACTTCTAGGCACAATATAATCATAATTTTCATGAATTGTATTAAGAACCTCTCGATAACCTGCGATTTCTTCTTCATTACGATTTCTAGGTTCTGTTTTCTCATTGACAAGATCACCTAATCTTTTCTCACTGGTGTAAATCCCCTCAATTCTGTTTGATGCACCTGTACTTTGAATCTTAGCAACTTTTACCATTGCCTCAAGAACATCCGGATATGATTCCATATATAGTTCTTGTTTTCCTCTATATTCATGGAGTTCAGTCATCAACCCAACTATTTCTTTGTTGTATAGCTCCTCATCAATTCTTAAGTAATTGAATTCCCTCATTCTGCACCTCTCTCTATTCTGCATAAATCATACCATATATTATGCAGTTTATCGAATTTGTATGCAGAAAAAAACTATTCTCATAATTTGAAACCAGTTTCTTATTAACCATCTAATCATAATAGGGAACTATTCTTTTACCGTTACTTATGATACGGTTCACCGTATCATAAGTAACGGTAACATCATGGAAATCGAAGTTCTATCGTATCAGCACTTTACATGTCCAAAATATCACCTTAGATCCAAGAACAAATATCACTATTGCTCTGTTACTGTATATAATCGCATAAAAACGATAAAATATTGTACATTGTAGTGAAATTCATTCTTAACATTTGAGGAGGTATTTTTGTCCAAACTCATCACACATTATCCAATCTATCTGTCCACCATTTTCTTTTAATTACAAAAAAAGATATGATTAAGCTACTAATAAGGCAATGAAGAAAGGGGTAATTCAATGAAAGCAATTGTTTATAATTCATATGGTGGACCAGAAGTCCTTACGTATACAACGTTAGATAAACCAACACCTAAGTCAAAGGAAGTTTTAGTACGTATTGTATCAACTTCTGTGACCCATGGGGATATACGGATGCGTAAGGCTGATCCAGTAATGGCGAGGTTTCATAGTGGGCTATTTAGACCTAGAAAATACCCAGTGCTCGGATTTGAATGTTCTGGTGTCATTGAAGCTATAGGTGCGGAAGTTACTAGCTATAGCAATGGTGATGAGGTAATGGTTTTTGCTGGTTTAGGTTTTAGTGCTTATGCAGAATTTATGACTGTGCAAAGTGAAGGTAAGTTTACTAAGGGGGCTTTAGTCAAAAAGCCAGCCAACATTTCATTTGATGAAGCGGCAGTGAGTCCTACTGGTGGGATTACTGCTATTCGCTTCCTTAGAGACCTTGGGATAGAAGAGGCCAAAGGTAAATCAATATTGATTATTGGAGCTTCTGGCAGTGTAGGTACTTACGCTGTACAAGTTGCAAAATATTACGGTGCGATAGTTACAGGCGTTACTAGCACTAAAAATGTTGAGTTAGTTCAAAGCTTGGGTGCAGATCATGTGATAGATTATACAGAAGATGATTTTACTCTAAGTGATTTAAAATATGATATGGTATTTGATGCAGTTGGATTATATAATACATCTGTTTGTAAAAAGGCACTCAACTTAAATGGAACATATGCGTCTGTTAAAGGTAGTGCTAAAACATCTGGCAAATCACTTGAACTACTAGCAGAACTCATGGAGAATGGGACGGTTAAGTCGATTATTGACAAAACCTATCAGTGGGATGAAATCGTAGAAGCCCACAACTATGTCGATCAAGGCCACAAAGTGGGGAATGTTGTTGTAAGGGTGATAGCCCCCTAAATCCTTGTGCCAGATTGATTGTTAGTAAAAAGGTGATTGAGGATCCCCAATCTTATCACTTTTTACGTTTGAATTATATCATCAAACGCTCATCGGGTGTTACAACTTCACTATAACAGGACACACCGTGTCATTAGTTTAATTTCAATAATTGCACTTAGCCTGTAACTTGTAGAACGCAATATTTCCTTTAAGTTTGTTGACTATGTTCCCTAGTAGGGACAGTAGTTCCACGCCCAAAACAACTCTCTACTTACTACTCCCGAAATAATCGTCTATATCGTCTATATAGATGGTTGGCATCCACTCTAATCCTGTCGCCTGCCCAAAAATATCTCATAGCAGAAGGAGAGCTTGCGGTGATAATCCAGTTCCACCAAGTCGGTGGGTTTGACCTGTCCATCCGCTTTCTCGAAATAGGCCAGGCCAGCGTTCCTCAGCATGTTGTATACAAACTGAGAGCAGAACATGATGTTGGGCTTGAGCGAGGTCCGTAGCACCAGTCCCAGCATATTGTAGGCACTACCGTGCTCATTGATCTCCAGAACCTTGTCGATCAGCAGTTCCTTTTGTTCCCTGCTGGCATCCAGCTGGTAGACAATCAATGATGAATCCTCCTTTTTGTTGAAGAACTCGATCATCTCCTGGTTGAGACCCGGTGGATAGACCTTCTCTCCACCGTTGTAGCTGATAATGGTCTTTAGATCCCGATCAAAAGAAAGGGACGCATGGTTGTACTGTTTTCTAGTAAACACGGAGATAATCTCGCTGGCGGCACTACCAGTATTGGAAACCACTACATAGAGATGGGGATCTTCTAGGCTATCCTTAGCCTTTGCGAAATAGGCTTCGGTCAAAGCCCCATTGTTGATATACTGAGTCGAATTATGCCTTGGCAGTTCCTGCGCGATTTCCATCATCCGTTCAGGTGTGACCGTCTTCCTCAGTTGACCCAGTCCCACTACGGCACCTTGCAACACTCCGGCAGCATCCTTCAGTTGACCAAAACTCAAAGTATTCCGTTCCTGAACTGACGGCATATAAAATTCAGTATACTTCTTCACTGTCACCTCATACTCCAGCAGATAAGGCAATATCAGGATGAAGATGCCCAAGGCATTCCGTGCCAATTGCATAAACAAGAGATCTGGTGTCTGCCCCATGTAGCGTGAATAGAATATGGTCTGGCCCGCCAAGAGCAGCACATACAAAAAGATCAGGTAAAACCGGAATCGTTTCTTGGCCTGGATTTTGATTGCCCTAAGCAACATAACCCAGAACAACAGTTGGGATGCAATCACAAAGAGCGT